>CAIYTJ010000441.1 GCA_903929065.1 uncultured Bacteroidales bacterium
GGAGCAAAATCGCCGATTGTTGTTATCCAATCATTTTGAAATAAATTTCCAGACGCTACAGACTGGCTCATTAAAAAGCCATTTCTGTAAAATTTTAAAGTACTTCCGTTATAAACTAAAGCGACATGATAGGTTTTATTTATTGCAATGTCACAAATCTTCGGTGTTGCAAAGTAACCATTAGTAGTTGTTATTTCTGCACTGTTGGGTCGTAATAAATAATTGATATCAAATGGGCCATTATGCTTAGAGACAATATCCCCTGCAGCAGTATAAGTCCCAGTGTAGGGGAGTATCCGGTTAAAAGCGGCTTCAACAGTTATTTGATTGCCTGGAACATCCAGATCACCAATTTTTACACTTGAGCCAACTTGAGTAGTTTTGAGCCAATTATTGCAAGGAACTTGGCAGGTACCCTGTACCGTTAGTGTGATTGGATCAGAAATAAAACTGCAAGTAGTTGACAGAATATTTCCTGATTCAGCAGATTTTAACCTAAACTGATAATTCCCGGAATTTAAAATTGTGTAGGTATAGTTGGCAGTTGTTGCATTAGGAATATCATTGAATGTAGCACCATTATCAGCACTTACCTGCCATTGAAATGTAGGAATAGTCAATCCTCCTGAAACAGTACCATATAAATTTAAGGTTCCGCATGTCGGCATTGTTAGTGAGGCAAGAGTGGAAGTGCCGGAAAAAGATGCAGTTGTTTTTGGGCCACATGCTCTAAAAGTAATATCATCAATTGCCAGATCATTCCCAATTTGTACATTTCCACCAATATTGTTATTGCTCATTACAAGCGATACTGAGCTTAAACCTGTAGGTATAGTAAAGAGCATGCTAAATTGTTTCCATGTCATGGTGCTGGTACTGGCAATATCGCCAGTATTGTAACTTCCTAATATATTTTGGTTTAAGGGATTTAATATTTTAAAGGTCAGGTTGGGTGGAACCGCATTGGGAAAAATTGCAGGATCAATTGCGTTGGCAACCCATGCAGCAAATTCATAGGTTGTGCCCGGACAAAGATTTGAGACTGTCTGTTGATAAAAATTTCCCGGATTGGGTGCAGCATTAAAAAAAGCCATATAGCCATTAGGATTACCGGTATGATCGGTAGCATTTTGATGCCATCCATTATTATTGGGAACTTTATTTAAAAGAGCATAATCACCATCAATAGGCGGATTAAGAGGATTACCTGTAGCATAAGATGCAAAATTGTAACTTGTTGAGGCTCCTTGTACGGCAACGGAAAGCTGCGGGCCGGGATTATTTGGGCCACTTCCAAATGTTATGTTTACAATAGGTGCTCCAAGACTCCCCGTACAGAACTGGCAAAAAACACTATTCGGTAAAAACGAAATTATGAATAAAAATATTTTCAGCTTCATGAAGGTATCATTCTTAGAGGGTAACATGAGGAAAATTTAATCAGTAAGCAAGTGAATTTAAACTTATATGTTTAAACTTTTTCAAATGTATTAAATAACAGTTCATCGATGCCTTTTTTTAATA
>CAIYTJ010000442.1 GCA_903929065.1 uncultured Bacteroidales bacterium
AGAATTTTTCATAAGAGGCCATTTTCAGTATTCAAAAATAGTACCACATTCTCGATATTAAAATGATAATTATCATATTCTTTTTGTAAAACATGAAAAAACCTCATTTTTTAAATTAAAATGAGGTTTAATATATTGAATATCAATTAATTTTGAAGATTAGAATAAAAATAGTATTTTTGCAGCCTGAAAAAATAATATATAATATTTTACTTTTATGATGAATGCTCAAGATATCAAAAATGGAACTTGTATCCGTATGGACGGCAAGTTGTATTTTGTTGTAGAATTTCTGCATGTAAAGCCGGGTAAAGGCAATACTTTTATGCGTACCACACTGAAAGATGTAGTCGATGGCCGCGTTATTGAACGTCGTTTCAATATTGGCGAAAAACTGGAAGATGTTCGCGTAGAACGCCGTCCTTATCAATTCGTTTACAAAGAAGGTGACGAATTTATTTTTATGAATCAGGAAACATACGACCAACATCCCATCAGCAAAAACCTGATAAATGGGGTTGATTTTCTGCTTGAAGGAATGATTATAGAAGTTGTTTCGGATGCTTCAACCGACACGGTTCTGTATGCTGATATGCCGGTAAAAGTTCAAATGAAAGTAACTTATACCGAACCGGGTATGAAAGGCGATACAGCAACCAACACACTTAAGCCTTCAACTGTTGAATCGGGTGCCACGGTACGTGTTCCTTTGTTTATCACCGAAGGCGAAACTATTGAAATTGATACACGCGATGGTTCTTATCTGGGTCGTGTAAAAGTATAGAATTTTCTCGACTCCTATTTATAAGTCTGATAAACAATCCAGTTTGTCAGACTTTTTTTATAGTTATAAATGGTAATTTGCAAAATATTTACGTTATTTGCAGTCAAATACATTAGAAATAAAAAATATGAAAAAGAGACTACAAAGTTTTGGATACGCCGGTCGTGGAATACGACTGGTTTTCAGTTCGGAAGCTAATATGAAAATTCATATTTTAATTGCTGTGGTAGTTGTAATCTGTGGATTTTTCTTCAATATTAGTATAAGCGAATGGATTTATTGTTTATTATGTATCGGACTGGTATTCAGCACCGAAATGATAAATACAGCCATCGAAGATGTGGTCGATCTGGCATCACCAGAACATCACGAATTAGCCGGAAAAGCCAAAGACATTGCTGCCGGTGCCGTTCTTATCTGTGCGATTATTTCTGTACTTATAGGATTATTGATTTTTGCACCTAAAGTCTGGAGTCTGTTTTAGAGCGTTTTATAAAGTTCATTATCAAACATGGAAAAGAATTATGAAAAAATTCAATCCGCTTGCTGACTTTTTCAATTTATTATATCCCGATTTATGCGTTGTTTGTGGTGAGAATCTTCAGCGAAGCGAACAACACATCTGCCTCACGTGCCTGAATGCCATTCCAAAAACCAATTACCATCATCAACCTGATAATCCGATTGAAAAACGATTTTTGGGAAAAGTGCCTGTTTATCGTGCCACTGCTTTTTTCTTTTTTCAGAAAGGCTCTCCCTTCCAAAAATTGCTTCACGCCCTAAAATACAAAGGAAATAAAGAAATCGGTGAACTAATCAGTAAATATGCTGCCATTGATTTATTGGATTCTCCTGATTTTAAGTCGGTTGATATTATCATACCGGTACCGCTGCATCCGAGTAAATACAAAAAGCGTGGCTACAACCAAAGTGAATGGATAGGAAAAGGGTTGTCCCTTATTCTTGAGAAACCACAGGATATTTCAACTTTAATACGCACCAAAGAGAACACAACGCAAACCAGGAAATCAGTTTTTGAACGATATGAAAACACAGAGGGAATATTTGAATGTACAGAACTGAATTCCTTAAAAGGGAAACATGTTTTATTGGTTGACGATGTTCTTACAACCGGTTCTACACTCGAAGCCTGCATAAATGCCTTGATTAAGATTGATGGAATAAAAATAAGCATTTTCACCCTAGCTGTTGCCTGAGAAAATAGTTTCCCTGTTTGGTTTCCGCTCTTTTTTTATCCAACCTGCTCTTCTTACGCGGTGATTTTAAAGCCACACATACCTGTTTTTTCGTTTGTCCTACTCTTTTTTTTTACCAACCGTCAATTGTTTGTAAACCAACTGTCTACTAACCGGTTTGTCCTAATCGTTTATGCCGTTTATTTGGTTTGAACCCTCTTATACCCTAATTTAGCCGGTAGATTTTTCACTTAAAACTTCATTATACTAACAGCACAGTGAGATAGATACATCAAACTTGTGAACATAGTAAACCGAATAAATATCTTTCTACATTCCGAATAAAAGGAACGGATCTAACCGTTTTTATTTGTTAAGCGATGCCCTAATTAGCATCGCTTTTCTCTTTGAATTAATCATCTTAACAATATGTCCCCCACATTTATGTCAACTGATATTTAAAGTGTTGATTTTCAATGATTACATTTTAACTATTGTCCCTCTGTTTTTTGCCCTTAAATTGGGAGTAATCGTATAGTTCCATTAATTTAGCAATTCGAAAGTTCTAAAATTTATTTGTGATTGATTGAAAAGCTGATTAAGCAAATTGTTTTGGACATAAAGTGTAGAATTTTGATGTCAAGTATACTATATACAGATTTCTTTTAATTGTAAATAAAATACCATGAATTCTATTTACAAGACAGTTAAAACAGCATGTTTGTAGAGCAATTTTTTAATAATAGAACCATCTGCACACCAATTTCTTTTTTGGCTATCTCAACTAACTGATAATCAATATACTTTAAAATGGCTTTGCACACCTTTTCGTTTGCTCTAAATTTGGATGGAATGTTATAATACTTTTAATTTAGAGGCACAATAACGGGCGTTTTAATAAAATAACTTCTAGACGTAATTTAAGAAATAATTAGATTGAAATTTG
>CAIYTJ010000443.1 GCA_903929065.1 uncultured Bacteroidales bacterium
TAAAATAAAATACACCATAAGGGAGAGGACTTACAGTTGTACTCAGGATATTATCCAACACCATAGCTACAATAGCAAAAATCATGTTGAATAAAACAAAATACCAGTATTCACTTCTTCTGGCTCTTCCGCTGAAATCAGCATACTTTTTCAAAACGGCTAAATAGTAATTCATAATACAATAAAATTTAAAGTTTTCCTACTCGTATGGCTTTTCGGTTCCGCCTTATCTGACAATATCAGTTTTTAATATTTTTAATTACATTGTTTCGTAAAATTTATTTCTCCAATAATAACATGCGAATTCAATCGTTCGCCAGCGGGGGGCTTTATATAAATATTGTGGGTTTTTTCTGTTTACTGATACTTATATTTGAAATTATTGACTACCAATTTATTTTTATTGATATATTCCTGCAATGCCTCCAGATTTGCATCCTGTAACGAATCAATATCAAATTTTTTGTTTTTCAGCTCTTTAATATCACCCATTCCTGCTTCATCAAAAAGTTTAATCAACTGAGGATATTTTTCTTCCCTCAATTTGATAAAAGTACTCAAACGGTCGATATGCCAATAACTTATATCATGTTTTCCCAATCCTGTAATTTTCTTTAATCGGTCGCCTTCAGGACAGCAACTGTGGGTAATAAATAAAAATGTACTAAACAGTAATTTATCATCAATTATTTTACCCACCATATAACCAATTTTTACATCAAACAATATTACAGGAAGTAACAAAAGTCCACGATAGAATTCTATTTTTTCAATGCTATGCGTGTTTTCCCATAACAAATAATTGATTGCATCCGAATTCAAAACATCCAACCGCTCCCTGAAGCGTTTCAATGCATGTGATTGAGTATAAACTTCTAATTCTTTTTCATATCCCCGGTAGTGATTACCTAGCAATGAGGTATCTATATTTATCCATTTAATTTTTGTATCTGCTCTTGCCGCAGCTAATCTGAAAACCGGACGTTTATGTCCATCGACATTTAGGAAACTTGTTTGTGGGAGAAAGCCGTATACTTCAACCACAATTTCCATTTTTGGATTGTCTTTAAAAAGAGCTGCAGGTCGGATTATTATTCCAAAATATTTATGATCCGGACTGCTTAATTGAGTTACAACCTTAAAATAATCAATTATAAAGCGCGAATAAAAAATATCTGAGCCTTTACTTGCTGATTCTTTCAACTCGATATAATCCGTATCATCTTCACCACATTTCCTTTTGGTCTCTATGGCTTTTATGCTCAAATAACACCACAACAGATGCAATTGATAGTTAGATAAGTAATTTTCATGATATTGCACAGTACGCTCGATAAAAAGTTTTCGGGATTTTTCGTTTATAATTTTAAGTTCTGCCGAAGTGACGTATTCATTGTATGCCTTTGGATTCTGAAACACATACTTAAAGTCATACAACATGTGCTGATACTCATTAGACAGTTCGGCAATTCGTTTATTAGGTCCGAACATAATAGTAAGCATTTCATGCATGTCGGTCAAAAACTTTTTATATGGACCTTGTTGGCTTACTCCGGCTTTACTCTTTTTGATTTTTGTACTCATTCATTTAAAATACTGATATTATACATCTTCTATTTTTATTATCGGAGATGCTTCTTTATCTCCTCCAGCACCTGCCCCGGATAATTAAATACTTCCAGGTTCTCAAACCGAATCACATGTACACCCACCGAGTTTAAATATTCCGTTCGCCTGGCATCATATTCCTTACCTTCCTCCGTAAAATGTCCTGCACCATCAAGCTCCACAGACAATTTATATTTGTGACAGTAGAAATCCACTACAAAATGCCCTATGCTAAATTGCCTCAAAAACCGTTCACCCACCAACTGCCTGTTTTTTAGCATCGTCCACAATGCCACTTCAGCCGCAGTCATGTTCTTCCGCAGTTTACGGCGGAATGGCAGCATTTCGGGCAACGTGTTTATTTGGTCGGGCATGGTTGTTTTTTTAATATAATGTAATTTAACCCCTCCGCTTCGCTCGTACCAGGAGTGATTTTGGATTTAGAATTGTTTTTTTAAACCCCTCCGCTACGCTCGTGCCTGAACAGGTTTTGGTGTTGGAGTTTTTAAACCCCTCCGCTACGCTCGTCCCCTTAAAAAGGGGACAATTACTGGATGCGGAGTTTCGTGCTAAAAAATAATATTTTTAAAAGCTTGATTGTTTCAAGTAAGATTATAAATTGTATATCACCTCGCGTCCAGTAAATCTTCCCTTTTTAAGGGAAGTACCCGCAGGGGGAAGGGTTTCTTGATTTTTTTATATTATATTTCATCCCCCACACTCACCTGCCCATTCATCAGCATCGGCAACAACCAATCACGAAGTGACGAGAGTTGTTGGTTTTCTATCAAACAACTAAGTATTTTATCATTTATCGGAGCTGAAAATTCTTCAAATTTATTAAGCAATTCAACAGGAGGATAAATCATTTCTATTGATTCAAAATCTCCCTTATTCATATTTGCAAAAGTATTTCCTATTTTTGCTCCATTTGCGAATTTGAAATAATCGTTTAATGCGTAATACAAATATGATTTATTGTGTTCTGAATGAATAACAATCGAATTGATTTGTTGATTTGTCTGTGAAGGTTCAGTTGCAAATGCAATTAATCCAGGTGATGCTATACAAGTAACACATAACGAACCCTTAGGAATATATTTATTTTTTTGATAATCTCCACCTAATTTGCTCAGTGTTAGTGCTGTTTTTACAACATGCATATTTCCTCTAATATCTCCGATTGTAATAAAAGGAACATCTCCATTGTAAAAATTCGAATTGTCAGTTGGTGGAGTTTTACCTGTAATTATGTCATTTTCAATCTCTTTCAGAGTTTTCATTTCCCACCCCTCCGGCACTTCTCTCTTCAACTCCTCGCTCCAAACCATTTTACCACCGTTGCTCTTGTATGGTTTACCTTCGGCACTTGGTTTACCTTGAGCGAAGTCGAAAGGAAACTCAAACTGCACAAACCAATAATCATACACCGTCTTCGCCATCGCTTCTAATTCGGCATTAATTCGGTTGTTATGGGCGATTTTAGAATCTAAGGTGGAAAGAATATAAGCAATTTTTTGTTGAGTATTTAGATTAGGCAATGGTATTTCTATGAGCCTAAAATTTGTTGTTGCCTGTGCTAATGCAGGAACACCTACATGGCACTTATTGGCAAGTAATCTCTTTTGACCTTCTGAGGTATGAAAGTAGTAAACAAAATAGGCAGGATCAACCATTTTCCTGTTTAATGCAACCCTAAACTGACTTTGAGAAATTACATATTCATCAAATTTAGAATTGTCAGGTATAAATGATATTTGCCCTAGTGTACCTCGATGTGTTATAACTATATCACCTCTCTTAGCAATTGCCTTTTTAAATGTTTTTGCTTTCTCAGGTGACACGTATTTGAATCCATTTTCTATAAGTTTAATACCAGTCAAGTTTGAACCATTCAAAACAGGGACTCCTTCAGATATAAAATTATCAACTTTTATATCTGAGCCAAAAGGACCCATCGAGATCTCGTCAATTATTGAAGCTATTTTAGTAAGTTGTTCACTCATACTTCAACCCTCCCAACTGTTTCTGAATCTCCTTTTCCAACTCTCTCGATTCTGAAAAGAGGCTGTTTAAATTGCTTTTAAACGCCTCCATTTTGGCAGCTGGATATTCCGGAGCATACTGACCCCTTAAAACGGAAGACAAGCCAGTGCTAAAAACAGAAAATTAGCTAAAAA
>CAIYTJ010000444.1 GCA_903929065.1 uncultured Bacteroidales bacterium
ATGATGAGTCAGCACTAACTGCAGTTATATCCTTTCCATCAATATCACTTGTAAGATGAGTATAGGTTACAAAGCCACCCTGACGAGCAGTCAGATTCTCAATGTCATAAGTAGATTTAATGACACTTTTTACCCGGAATTTTAAATCGGCAGTGCGAATAAACTTATGGGTTGAATCTTTCTTATTCACTACAGCTGCCGAAGATGATACCATTGAAGCAACTGCACTGTCCATCATTGGGGCTTCTTCTGATTTTTTGGCTGAACAGGAAACCAGCAATGACGAAAAACCAATAGCTAAAATAAAAATGTTTTTTTTCATACCATTCAAATTAAGTTTGTTACTAATAAATTTCGTTTTTGTAATATATTATCTTTTCAATATTCCAATTTGTAAAAAGGTATATAAAGCACAGGCTCAAAACCCAATTTTTGTGCCAAATTTAAAGATGCTTTATTTTCCAACCGACAGGCCCATATTGGTTCAAGATTTTTATCCATACAATAATCAATTATAGCCGAACAGGACTGTAAGGCAAATCCTTTGCCTGTATATTCTTTCATTGTTTCAATTCCTATTTCCAGTTGCTGGTCAAAAACAAATGCGGAAAATGCATTAGAAACAGCAATTTTATCAAACAACAGACTGAATCCAATACCACTTGTATAGAATTGATTGGAATCTGACCAAAAAAAGCGTGGAATTACACTCCCGGTCATTTTTTCAAAAATTGTTTTATCAGTCCTGACAATCTCAGAATCAATTTTCAACTTCTTTTTGAAATCTATATAACGAGCTGAATTAAATTTGAAATTTACCCTGGTATTTGTTTCCAGCTTTACATCACCAAGAATTTCACTTAGTTTAGCATTCCAGTTATCCGGAAATACCTGAAGCCATTCGGGTTTAGAACGGTTTTTATTTTTGTTTGAAATATATTCAACCAAACTACTGTTAAAATCATTATTCGATGTTACACCTGCCAAAAGCGACATTCCGTAAGGGTGGGAGATATATACTGTTTTCGGATCTGTCAATTGATCCACGTAAATTGAACCATTAATTTTTTTTTCGACAACAGCCCGGGCAAACAAATGATTGAAAGTGACTTCATCAAGCAATTTTTTTACTTTGTGATAGTCATTTTTTTCTAATAATAACATGGAATTAGTTGACTGAATTAATTACTGCCTTCTGGCTTTTCCGGTAATAGAATCTGAAGTTAGTTTGATTATCTTAACCTTCTCATAAAAACGGTCAATGTATTCATTGCCTTCAGAAATATATTCAGACGAATATTTTTCAACGAATAGGAGCAAGGCCGCCCTTTTCTCTTCTCCTTCAATTTCTGAAATTTTACCGTTCACAATTACGCTTTCATAAATTGTACCAAACTTTTCGTGTAATAATTTTGTGTTTCCGACTGCACAAAATGAAACTTTATTATTGTTCCTTAAATAATCAAGTTTTGAACCTTCCGGTGCACAATGGAAATAAAGATTGTTTTCTTTTATTACAAAGTTTAATGGGACACCATATCCCTTACTGTCGGGTGTAGTCATGGATAGCACACCATATTCAGCTTTAATGAGTATATTTATCCCTTCCGCCAGGCTGATTTTCCGGTCTTCTCTTCTCATTTAAATATTTATTTCGTTTTGAGTTCACTCACAATTTTATTTATTTTATTGGTCACATCTGTAATTTGTGACTTCAGGGAATCGTTATCATTTTCTATGGCCTTGTAAATAAGATTATAACTCTCAATTCTCAGATTACAATAATCGAACAGTAATCTGTTTCGCCGATGAATAAACGGTGGAAGGTTATATTTTTCAACTTCATAA
>CAIYTJ010000445.1 GCA_903929065.1 uncultured Bacteroidales bacterium
TAAATTTCAAACACTTTGTAATTAATTTATATGCAAATGTGACCTAATTACACACATTCAGCCACTTAAGAGACAATATACAACTAATAAACAATAAAAAAAAATGAAAAAAATTGAAGCGATTATTCGCAAATCTAAATTCGAAGATGTCAAGCAGGCATTACACGATGTTGGTATCGAATGGTTTTCGTATTGGGATATTACAGGGCTTGGAAAATCGACCGAAGAGCAAGTGGTTCGCGGGCAAGTTTTTAAATCCGGTTATATTCAAAGACGAATGATTTCGATTGTTGTAAGAGACGTTAATATGGAAAAAACCGTCAATGCAATTCTAAACTCGGCATGGACCGGCGAAACCGGCGACGGCAAATTATTCGTTTCCGACATACAGGAAACTTTCCGTATTCGTACTAAAGAGTCCGGACCAGATGCACTTTTCAACAAATAAACCATTGTAAAATTTAGATTAAGAATATTAATATGAGAAAATATATTATTTCCTTCATAGCTTTAATTGGACTTCTTGGTTCAACTGTTTCAGCACAAACCATTGCCAATACTCCAAAAGTAGACACCGGAGATACAGCATGGATGATCGTTGCCACTGCTTTTGTATTATTAATGTCAATTCCCGGACTTGCATTGTTTTATGGCGGTCTTGTTCGTCGAAAAAACGTATTAAGTGTCTTTATGCAGGTATTTTTCCTGGTCGGAGTAATCAGTGTCGAATGGGTTGTAATAGGTTACAGCAATTCTTTCGGTTCGAATTCAATTGATTTTCTTAAACCATTTGTTGGTGGATTTCATTGGGCATTTTTAAACAATATCAATATCAGCGATTTAAGTCCATACTTTATTTCACACTCACAATTGGCAGCCGATGGTACACAAACAGGAACCATTCCTCACGTTGTTTTCATCATGTTTCAGTGCATGTTTGCTGTAATTACACCAGCATTAATTATTGGTGCTTTTGCAGAGCGCATCAACTTTAAAGGTTTTGTGGTTTTTTCAATTTTATGGTCTATTCTAATTTACAATCCGATTGCACATTGGGTTTGGGCTTCTGATGGTTGGTTACTGAAATTGGGCGCATTGGATTTTGCAGGTGGAACAGTCGTGCATATTAATGCAGGGATTGCTGCCATTGTAACAGCCATTATGCTTGGCAAACGTCGTGACTATAAAGAACATGCACTTCCACCACACAATATCACTTACGTTGTTATGGGAGCTGGTTTACTTTGGGTTGGCTGGTTTGGATTCAATGCAGGAAGTGGTTTGGCCGCCGATGGACTAGCTGGCAATGCTTTAATGGTCACACATATTGCTGCCGCAGCAGCTGCAATAACCTGGGCACTACTCGATTGGATCATCGATCATCGTCCAACAGTTGTTGGAATTAGTACCGGTGCAGTTGGAGGTTTGGTTGCAATTACTCCTGCAGCAGGATTTGTAGGCATTGGAGGTGCATTAATAATTGGTGTTATCGTTTCCTTAGTATGTTTTTGCATGGTTGCTTATGTTAAACCAAAACTTGGTTACGACGATTCTCTTGATGCATTTGGTGTTCATGGAATTGGCGGTATTTTAGGTGCAATTTTAACCGGAGTTTTAGCTTCACCACTTATTCAATCGGCATACAGCGGTGCTGTATATGGAAATTTCCACCAATTATGGATACAATTATTAGCAGTTGGAACAACAATTTTATATTCAGGAATTGGAACATTCCTTTTATTCAAATTGATCGACAAATTAATTGGTGTTCGCGTCGACGACAAACACGAAGCAATCGGTTTGGACGAAACTCAACACGGTGAAACGGCCTATACTATTTTTGATTAAAAATCGATATTTTATACAATATTATTAATTTGATAATGTGTCATTTTTATTCATTTAAATTTGGAATAATATCAAAAGCAAAATAGTTTTATTTGTTACATTTATGGCTATTTTTGTTTCATTTCAAAACTATAATAAAGTATTTTGTTTCATTTCAAAACTAAACATCATTTTTTTTGAGAAACAATTTAAATTTTAATTGCAAAAGTATCATATTTATTATTTTTGTATCGATTTGATATCAATACGTTATTATTATTCCATTTTTGCATAAATATCAACAAAATATAACCCTCAAAAAATACAATTATGTCATCATTAAGATTTAACGCAGTTGAAGAGGCCTTTAAGAAAAAAGCACTTGAAGTTACTGCTCCTTCAAAACTCACATCCGATTATTTCGGAAAGTATGTATTTAACCAAGCCACCATGGCTAAATATCTTTCAAAACAGACAATGAGAGACTTGAAGAACGTGACTGATAAGGGCGCGACTTTAGATCTTTCAATCGCTGACGATGTAGCAGCAGGAATGAGGATGTGGGCTATTGAGTTAGGTGCAACCCATTATACACACTGGTTTCAACCATTGACTGATGGAACTGCTGAAAAACATGATTCATTTATTGATTATGCAGGTGCTCCGGGCGAAGGAATTGTTGAAGATTTTTCCGGAAAACTGCTTGCACAACAAGAGCCAGACGCTTCTTCTTTCCCAAGTGGTGGTATCCGCAGCACATTCGAAGCTCGTGGTTATACAGCATGGGATCCATCTTCACCTGCATTTGTTGTTGATGACACATTAGTAATTCCAACAATTTTTATTTCATATACCGGCGAATCACTTGACTTGAAAGCTCCATTATTGAAAGCTTTGCATGCAGTTGATAAAGCTGCAACTGCAGTTTGCCAAATGTTTGATCCAAATGTAAAAAAAGTAGTTTCTTATTTAGGTTGGGAACAAGAATATTTCCTGGTTGACGAAGGATTGTATGCAACACGTCCGGACTTATTATTGACAGGCCGTACATTAATGGGACATGAATCTGCAAAAAATCAACAATTGGAAGACCATTATTTTGGTGCAGTTCCTAGTCGTGTTGCTGCTTACATGAAAGACATCGAATTTGAAGCATACAAATATGGTATTCCTGCAAAAACCCGTCATAACGAGGTTGCTCCTAATCAATTTGAGCTAGCTCCGATTTTTGGAGAATGTAATTTGTCAGTTGATCAAAACTTGTTGATGATGTCAATTATGAAAAAAGTGGCTCGTCGTCATGGTTTCCGTTTATTATTGCACGAAAAACCTTTCGCAGGAATTAACGGCTCTGGAAAACATAATAACTGGTCACTTGGAACTGATACAGGTGTTGGCTTGTTTACTCCGGGAAAAACTCCTGAAGAGAACTTATTGTTTGTAACAATTCTGACATCAACGTTGATGGCAGTTTACAAACACAATGCATTGTTGAAAGCTTCCATCATGACAGCTCAAAATGCTCACCGTTTGGGAGCAAACGAAGCACCACCTGCAATTGTTTCTGCATTTCTTGGAAGTCAGTTAACAGCTATCCTTGATAAATTGGAAAACAGCACAAGCGAAGAAGCTATCGTAGTTGATGCAAAAAAGAAATTGGCGTTAGGAATTGCTCATATTCCTGAAGTATTCCTTGATAATACCGATCGTAACCGTACTTCCCCATTTGCATTTACTGGTAACCGTTTTGAGTTCCGTGCAGTTGGTTCGTCGGCAAACTGTTCATCGGCTATGGCAACGTTGAATGCAGCAGTTGCGCAACAATTGATTGAATTTAAAGCAGAAGTTGATGCTAAAATTGCAGCTGGTTCAACTAAAGAAAAAGCAATATTTGATGTTATCAAATCTTACATTAAAGCTTCAAAAGCTATTCGTTTCGATGGAAATGGTTACAGTGAAGAATGGAAAGCAGAAGCAGCAAAACGCGGTTTGGATTGCGAAACAAGTGTTCCGAAAATCATCGAAGCATATACATCTAAATCAAGTATTGAATTGTTTAAATCAACCAACGTTTTGACTGAAGTTGAACTTCATGCTCGTAACGAAGTGAAATGGGAAACTTATGTAAAGAAAATTCAAATTGAAGCACGTGTTTTGGGTGACTTGGCTATCAATCATATTATACCGGTTGCAACTCGTTACCAATCATTGCTTTTAGACAATGTTTATAAAACCAAAGCAGTATTTTCTGTTGAAAAAGCCGGCAAAATCAGCGCAATGGATTTATCATTGATAGAAGAAATTTCGGAACATGTTTCAATTATCAAGAAAAGTGTTGAAGATATGGTAGTAGCACGCAAAGTAGCTAACGTAATTGAACATGAACAAGCAAAAGCAAATGCTTATCACGATTCAGTTTTACCATATTTTGATGTAATTCGTTATCATATCGACAAGCTTGAGTTAATTGTTGACGATGAAATGTGGACCCTACCTAAGTACAGAGAACTACTTTTCATTCGATAAGTTAATCATTATCAATAGATAATTCAAATTTATAAATAGTGGGAGACTTATTACAAAATAAAGCGCTCCCACTATTTTTCGCAATAAACAATAAATTAAAAAGACATTACACTGTTGAAATTGTTACAGTTGATACAGAATTTAATAGAATATTCTTATGAATACGAACCCAATCCAGATAGACGAATATGAGCAGCGTTCGCTGTATTCATTTCAAAATGAGCACGATGCCTGCGGCGTAGGTCTTGTACTAAACCTTTATGGCGAAAAATCTCACGAGATTGTTGAAAAAGGTTTGCAAGTCCTTGAAAACATGGTTCACCGCGGAGCTGAAAGTGCCGATAATAAAACCGGCGATGGTGCAGGTATTTTAGTTCAGATACCTCACGAATTTATATTACTCCAGGGAATTCCGGTTCCTGCCAAAGGAAAATATGGAACTGGCCTTGTTTTTCTTCCAAAAGAAGCCTCTAAAGCACAACTCTGCCTTAACGTCATTAAAGAATTTATTGAAAAAGAAGGTCTTAATTTGTTGGCCATACGCGATGTTCCGGTTAATACAGACATTTTAGGCGAAATATCAGCCTCAACAGAACCACAAATCAAACAAATATTTGTCACAGGTGCCAATAATCAGGAAGACCTTGAACACAAATTATATGTGGTTCGCAAAAAAATTGAAAATTCAATACAAAAATCAAATATAGCAAAAGATCGTAGTTTCTATATTGTGAGCCTTTCTACCAAGCAAATGGTTTATAAAGGAATGCTTACTTCGTTGCAATTACGCGAATATTATCCCGATTTATCAAACGAAAATTTCACCAGTGGAATTTCGCTTGTTCACTCGCGTTTCAGCACAAATACATTCCCTACCTGGGATTTGGCACAGCCATTCCGTATGTTGGGGCACAACGGTGAAATTAATACAATCCGTGGAAACCGCCAGTGGATGGAATCGCGCGAAAGTGTTCTGAAATCGGATCAACTTGGTAATTTACAGGAACTTTATCCAATTTGTCAACCCGGTATGAGCGACAGCGCTACACTGGACAATGTGCTTGAATTCCTTGTCATGTCAGGCAAAAGTTTACCACATGCAATGGCCATGCTTGTTCCTGAAAGCTACAATTCTAAAAACCCAATTTCAGATAGTTTAAGAGCTTTTTACGAGTATCACAGCACATTCATGGAACCCTGGGATGGACCTGCAACGTTGTTGTTCAGCGATGGCCGTTATGCAGGAGGAATGTTGGATCGTAACGGTTTACGTCCTGCTCGTTATTTAGTTACTCATGACAATTTGATGGTAATTGCCTCCGAAACAGGAACAATTGAAATCGAACCTGAACGTATAAAAGAAAAAGGCCGTTTGAAACCAGGCAAAATGTTGATGGTTGACACAGAAACCGGTCAGCTTTATTATGATACTGAACTTAAAGAAGGTTTGGCAAAAGCATTTCCATACCGTGAATGGTTGAACCAAAATTGTATTAATCTTGACAATATCACTTCCGGCCGAAATATTAAAAATGAACTGGCAAATTACCAAACGTTGCTTCATGCTTACGGATATTCGAAAGAAGATATGGAAAGATTAATCATTCCAATGGCAAACGATGGATATGAACCCACTTCGTCTATGGGAAATGATGTGAATCTGGCAGTATTTTCGGATAAACCGCAACGTCTTTTCAATTATTTCCGTCAGCAATTTGCACAAGTAACCAATCCGCCAATTGACCCAATTCGTGAAGAATTGGTTATGTCATTGACCGGTTTTATCGGCTCTGTACATCAAAATCTTCTCGAACCGGCTCACGAAATTTGTAAAATGGTAAAACTGAAAAGTCCGGTTCTTACCAATACTCAATTCGACATTTTAAGTAATTTACAATACAAGGGTTTTTCAACCATATCATTACCAATGCTTTTCGACCCAAAATCCGGAGCAAAAGGATTGGAAAAATCTATTCAGGAACTTTGTCTGGCAGTTGAAAAAGCAGTTGACGATGGTAAAAATTATATCGTTTTAAGTGATCGTGGCGTAGATGCAACTCATGCACCAATTCCATCATTGCTGGCCGTTTCTGCTGTACATCTTTATCTTGTTCAGAAAAGAAAAAGGATGCAGATTGATATCGTAGTTGAATCGGCAGAACCACGAGAAGTAATGCATTTTGCTTTATTGTTTGGTTTTGGAGCAAATGCAGTGAATCCATATATGGTTTTTGCCATTATCAACGAAAAAATTAAATCCGGAGAAATAAAAATGGATTTGGATACAGCTAAAAAGCATTATATCAAAGCTGTTAACAAAGGTTTGTTGAAAGTTCTTTCTAAAATGGGAAATTCAACATTACGCAGTTACCGCGGAGCTCATATATTTGAAGCGCTTGGAATTTCTTCTAAATTGTTAGACAAATATTTCAAGGGAATTTCTTCAGCAATCGAAGGTATTGACATTGAAGATATCGCAAATGAAGTTATTAAACCACATTTTGAAGCATTTTTCCCTGAAGAGGGAACTGATCCATCGCTGTTATTGAATTTAGGACATTATGCATACCGTCGTGATGGTGAAAACCATGCCTGGAATCCGGAAACGATTGCCCGTTTGCAAATTGCCACTAAAACCGGTGATTATCAAAAATATAAAGAATACGCGAAATCAGTTGATGAAAAATCCTCGCCTATTTTTATTCGCGATTTGATGGATTATAAACGTAATCCGATAGATATCAATGAAGTTGAACCGATTGAAGGAATCATGAAACGTTTCGTGACAGGAGCCATGTCATACGGTTCAATCAGTCGTGAAGCACATGAAGCAATGGCTAAGGCCATGAATACAATTGGTGGACGAAGTAATACCGGTGAAGGTGGTGAAGATCCGGAACGTTATAAAAAACGTGAAGATGGATTGAGTACACGAAGTTCTATCAAACAGGTAGCTTCAGGACGTTTTGGCGTAACTGCCGAATATTTGGTAAATGCTGATGAAATTCAGATTAAGATTGCTCAAGGTGCAAAACCGGGCGAAGGCGGTCAGTTGCCGGGTCATAAAGTAGATAAAATTATCGCAAAAACCCGTCACTCAATACCGGGAATTTCGTTGATTTCACCTCCACCCCACCATGATATTTATTCTATCGAAGATTTAGCTCAGCTGATTTACGATTTGAAAAATATCAATCCTTCAGCAATTATCAGTGTGAAACTAGTTTCTGAAACCGGCGTAGGAACTATTGCAGCCGGTGTTGCCAAAGCAAAAGCCGATTTAATATTAATTAGTGGTGCCGAAGGTGGAACAGGGGCTAGTCCTTCAAGCTCCATCAAACACGCCGGTCTTCCTGTAGAAATAGGGTTGGCTGAAACACAACAAACACTTGTTCTCAATAATTTGCGCGGACAGGTTCGCCTCCAAACTGATGGTCAGTTGAAAACCGGTCGTGATATTCTTGTTGCTGCGTTGTTAGGTGCTGAAGAATATGGTTTTGCAACAAGTGCATTGATTATTTTAGGTTGTGTGATGATGAGAAAATGTCATTTGAATACTTGTCCGGTTGGTGTTGCCACTCAGGATGAAGAATTACGCAGACATTTTGTTGGTAATTATAAATATCTGGTGAATTTCTTCCAGTTTATTGCTCAGGATGTTCGTGAGCAACTTGCTGAATTAGGTTTCAAGAGTCTTGACGAAGTTATCGGCCATGCCGAATTACTCGAACGCAAAAACGTAGAAGGAAGTCCGAAACTGAAAAAAGTTGATTTGGCGAAAATCTTGTTTTCTCCATCTAAAGGTTCGAATAATGCTCTTCGTCACATTAAAAATCAGGATCACAAAATTGATAAGGTTTTAGATCGAACCTTGATTAAGAAATCACTTCCTGCACTTGATTTGTGCATGCCCGTTGAAATTAAAAGTAAAATCAAAAATACCGACCGTGCTGTTGGAGCAATGCTTTCGGGCGAAATTGCCAAACGTTATGGACAAATCGGTTTACCAAACGATACCATTAAAGCTTACTTTACAGGTTCAGCCGGACAAAGTTTCGGTGCATTCCTAAGTAAAGGTGTATTTTTCAATCTGGAAGGTGAATCAAACGATTATCTTGGAAAAGGTCTTTCGGGTGGTAAAATTGTAGTTGTAGCTCCGAAAGAAAGCACTTTTGAAGCAGAAAAGAACATTATAGCCGGAAATACTATACTTTACGGTGCAACTGCCGGTGAAGTGTACATAAATGGTGTTGTAGGCGAACGTTTCTGTGTTCGTAACTCCGGTGCAATTGCAGTTGTTGAAGGTGCCGGAGATCATTGCTGCGAATATATGACTGGCGGTCGTACAATTGTACTGGGACCAACCGGACGTAATTTTGCAGCCGGGATGAGTGGTGGTGTAGCTTATGTACTTGATGAAAAAGGCGATTTTGACTTTTTCTGTAATATGGAAATGGTTGAACTTTCGCTTATCGAAGACAGTCACGACAGTAAAGAAGTGCATGGTTTTATTACCAATCATTATAAATATACGCAAAGTAAACTTGCAAAACGAATACTTGACAACTGGAAAGATTATGTTGATAAATTTATCAAAATCGTTCCGATTGAATACAAGAAAGTATTGCAGGAAGAAAAAATCGAGGCAATCAACAAGAAAATTGCTCAGGTTGAGCGCGATTATTAATTAAAACTTTATGATTTTTCCAACATTAAAAACGTTGGAGAAATCATTGAAAAACAATAAAGCATCATGGGAAATCCGAAAGCATTTATGAATATACCCCGCAAGAATGCAGGTTACAGACCTGTAAACGAACGCATTTACGACTTTGGGGAAGTCGAACAGACCTTGAACCGCGAAGACCGCAAATTGCAGGCTTCACGGTGTATGGATTGCGGCATTCCGTTTTGTCACTGGGCTTGTCCGCTTGGTAACAAAATGCCCGAATGGCAGGATTTGATTTACAAAGGTCAGTGGAAAGAAGGTGTGGAAGTATTGCACGAAACCAATAACTTCCCGGATTTCACAGGCCGTATTTGCCCGGCACCTTGTGAGAAATCTTGCGTTCTGGCTCTACACGACGCTCCTGTCACTATTCGTGAAAATGAAGCTGCCGTAACGGAAGTTGCTTTTATCGAAGGAATGATCAAAGCACGTCCACCAAAAACCCGTACAGGGAAAAAAGTGGCCGTAATCGGCTCAGGTCCTGCCGGATTAGCTGCCGCACAACAATTGAACAGCAAAGGTCATTTGGTTACAATTTTTGAAAAAGATAATGGATTAGGCGGTTTGCTTCGCTATGGAATTCCAAATTTCAAACTGAATAAGAATATTATCGACCGCCGACTGGCATTGCTTGCTGAAGAAGGAATTGTTTTCAAACCGAACACTGAAATTGGAAAAACCATCAGCGGTAAAGAAATTATGAGTAATTTTGACGCCGTTTGTATAGCCATCGGTGCCGGACATCCACGGAATATCACACCCGAAGGTCGCGATCTGAAAGGAATTTATTTCGCTATGGATTTCCTGAGTCAACAAAATCAGTTGATTATGGGAGAACCTGTGAACGAAAATGAAATCATTTCGGCTAAAGACAAACATGTGTTGGTGATTGGTGGTGGTGATACCGGTTCGGATTGTGTGGGAACATCTATCCGTCAGGGAGCTGTAAAAGTAACTCAAATTGAGATTTTACCGCAGCCTCCGGTTGATAAAAACCCGGATACTCCTTGGCCTTTTTATCCGAACATTCTAAAAACATCCAGTTCGCACATGGAAGGATGTGTTCGGAAGTGGAGTTTGAATACAAATAAGTTTATCGGCGAAAACGGCAAACTGACAGAAGTATTGGTGGAAGAAGTTGAATGGAGCAAAGACGAGAATGGACGTTTTAATATGAAACCAACCGGAAAAACCGATCTTATCAAAGCTGATTTGGTTTTCCTGGCACTTGGATTTATTCATCCGGTTCATGAAGGATTGCTTACCGAATTGGGTGTAGATTTCGATGGACGCGGTAACGTGGCAATTGATAATTCAAGTAAAAGTAATGTTGGCAAGGTATTTGCGACCGGTGATGCCGCTATGGGAGCCAGTTTGGTGGTTCGTGCCATTGCTTCGGGACGAAAAGTTGCCGAGGACATTCACAAAACGTTATAACAAAAAAAAACAATAAAACTTTAAATAAAACTGTAAAAAACAATCTCTTCTTATAGAATACAGAAGAACAAAAGAGAGGAACAAATATTATGTGTGGAATTGTATGTGCATTTGATATAAAACAACCGGTACAGGCTTTGCGGCCGCAAGTATTAAAAATGTCAAAACGTGTCAGGCATCGTGGGCCGGACTGGTCGGGAGTTTTTTCTGACGATAATGCTATTTTAGCACACGAACGTTTATCAATTGTCGATCCTGAATCGGGCAAACAACCGCTTTTCAGCAAAGATGGCAAGCTGGTGTTGGCAGTGAACGGTGAAATCTATAATCATCAGGAAATCCGCAAACAATTTGAAGGAAAATACGAGTTTCTGACAAAATCGGATTGTGAAGTTATTCTGGCACTTTATCGTGAAAAAGGACCGAACTTCATGGAAGATTTGAACGGAATCTTTGCATTTGCACTCTACGATATTGAAAAAGATATTTTCATGATTGGTCGCGATCATATTGGTATTATTCCACTTTACCAGGGCTGGGATGAAGAAGGCACGTATTATGTGGCTTCCGAATTGAAAGCGCTGGAAGGATATTGCAATAAAATTGAAGAATTTCTGCCCGGACAATATCTTTACAGCCCGGATGGCAAACCAACTCAATGGTACAAACGAGACTGGGAAGATTATTCAGCCGTAAAAGATAATGTCTCCAGCATTGATGAATTGCATGATGCCTTGGAAGCAGCTGTAGAACGTCAGTTAATGTCGGATGTTCCTTATGGTGTTTTGCTTTCAGGCGGACTTGACTCATCCATTATCTCGGCAGTTGCTAAAAAACATGCGGCTAAACGCATCGAAACTGGGAATAAAGATGAAGCCTGGTGGCCTCAACTTCACTCGTTTGCAGTGGGATTGGAAGGTTCGCCCGATTTGGCAGCAGCTCGCTTAGTAGCTGATCATATCGGAACCATTCATCACGAAATACATTTCACCGTTCAGGAAGGTTTGGATGCCGTGCGTGATGTGATTTATCACGTTGAAACGTACGACGTAACCACTATTCGTGCCAGTACGCCCATGTATCTTCTGTCACGCGTTATCAAATCGATGGGCGTAAAGATGGTACTTTCAGGCGAAGGTGCTGATGAGATTTTCGGTGGTTACCTGTATTTCCACAAAGCACCAAGCGCCGAAGAATTCCACAAGGAAACGGTTCGTAAACTGGATAAACTTCACCTTTACGATTGTCTTCGTGCCAATAAATCGTTGGCTTCGTGGGGTGTTGAAGGACGTGTTCCGTTCCTGGATAAAGAATTTATGGATGTGGCCATGCGCCTTAATCCAAAAGATAAAATGTGCGGATCGAACGGAAAAATGGAAAAATGGATTTTGCGCAAGGCATTTGAAAGTTATTTACCGGAAAGTGTGGCATGGCGTCAGAAAGAACAATTCTCCGACGGTGTGGGATATAACTGGATTGACACCTTACGTGCCATGACAACCGATATGGTTTCGGACGAACAAATGGCTCGTGTGAATGAAACGTATCCGATTAATCCGCCAATGAACAAGGAAGAGTATTATTACCGGACTATTTTTACTGATTTCTTCCCTTCGGATGCAGCCTCATTGTGTGTGCCTTCGGTTCCGTCGGTAGCTTGCAGTACACCGATTGCCATAGAATGGGACGAAGCTTTCAAAAACCTGAATGATCCATCCGGCCGCTCGGTAAGCAGCGTTCACGAACAGGGATATAGTAAATAAGTTGACAGTTTATAGTTGACAGTTTATAATTTAAATTTAAGAGGCTGACCGGAGAAATTCGGGTCAGCCTCTTAAATTTTAATCTCTAAATGGTGAAATTTATCAGAAATTTAGCAAATTGATGATCGATTCGGTAAATTGATCATCAATATGGCAAATTCAACATTGAATGTGGCATATTCAACGTTCTATTACCCTCCATGAACGATCAATTCGTAATATTGCTCATCGATTTGCCAGATTGATCATCAATTCGTAATATTCAAGTCCAAATGTGCCATCTTTGAAGTTGAATTTGGCACATTTGAAGTTCAATGACCCTTCTTAGGACTTCAATTCGATATATTGATTATTCACTTTAAAAATAAAGAGCCCGAATGAACTGATTCATCCGGGCTCTTGCTATTTTCCATTTTTTAATATTAATCTTCTTCTTTTGCTTTAAATGATTCCCAAACAAAGTAAGCAATCAGGGCAAAAAATGCAACCAAAGCAGCTATCTGTGCTCCGTTTCCTTCCGGATTTTGCCAAACATTCAAATTCATGGCTTCGCCATTGTTTGTAAAGAATATAATAAAAGCTCCGACCACCCCAAATAAGGCAGCACCTGCAATAAATCCTGACGAAATAAGGATTCCCCGCTGAACACGGGCATTGTTTAGCTTTTCGTTCTTTGTACTTTTTGAGAACCAGTGGTTCAATAAACCACCGACTACAAGTGGTGTATTCAGTGGAAGCGGAATAAACATTCCGAGCGCAAAAGCAAGCGGAGAAATGTTCAGCCAGTTAATCAGAATAGAAATAACCGCCCCAATCCCAAGCAGAACCCAGCTTACACCTGTACCCGACATAAGCGGCTCAATAATGGCTGCCATGGCATTAGCCTGAGGCGCTGTCATTGGTTGCGGATGCTGCGGAGTCTGTACAAAACCGTAAGCCTGATTTAATATAAAAATGACAATTCCCACGGTTGCCGCTGAAACGAGCGTTCCCAGGAATTTATATGTTTGTTGTTTGGCCGGCGTTGTGCCCAACCAGTAACCCACTTTCAAGTCAGTAATAAAACCGCCTGCCATTGAGAGTGCCGTACATACGATTCCTCCAATAATCAATGAACTGACCATTCCCTGCCAGCCTTTCAAGCCAACCGAAACAAGTATTACTGAAGAAAGTATCAACGTCATTAAGGTCATTCCCGAAACCGGATTTGAACCGACAATGGCAATGGCGTTGGCAGCAACCGTAGTAAACAGGAATGAAATAATAAGAATGGTTATCAATGCAACAACTGCCTGCAATAAGGTGATTTTCACTCCAATCAATAAGAAAATGAAAACAGCAACCAATGTCAGGAAAATGAAAAGCATAACAAAAGACATTTTCAGGTCTTTTTGTGTTCTTTCTACTTTTTCTTCCGAATGTGCTTTTCCACCAATGCCCAGCGCCAGTTTAAATGCACTGCCGATTACGCCGGATGATTTTATGATTCCGATAATACCGGCCATGGCAATGGCTCCAATACCAATCGGACGGACATAAAGTTTGAAAATTTGCTCAGCTGTCATGGCAGCAAAAGGATTTACACCGCCGGTTAAGTGTGCAGTAATAACGCCCATTTCATTAACCAACGGAATCAATACGAGCCATGATAACAACGATCCGACTGTAATAATTAAGGCATATCGAAGTCCAACAAGATAGCCAAAACTAAAAATAAGTGCACTCAAATTGAACTTGAGCACCATTTTGACTTTATCGGCCAACATTGCTCCGGCAGGAATAATGCGGGTAGTGATTTCTTCGCTCCAAAGTCTGAATGCTGAAAAACAAAAATCAAATAATCCGCCGATAAGACCGCTTACGATTAAAAGTTTTGCCTGGCTTCCGCCTTTTTCACCGGTCATCAGAATCTCAGTTGTTGCCGTTGCTTCAGGGAATGGGAGTTTTCCATGCATATCTTTTACAAAATATTTACGGAAAGGAATCAAAAACAGAATTCCAAGAAAACCTCCCAAGAGTGATGAGAAAAATATCTGCCAAAAATCCACCTGAATTTCCGGAAATTTAGCCTGAAGGATATAAAGTCCCGGTATGGTAAACACGGCACCTGCTACAATTACGCCCGAAGATGCACCGATGGATTGAATAATCACATTTTGACCCAACGAACCTTTTTTACGCATGGCTGCCGAGGCACCCACAGCAATAATTGAAATGGGTATGGCGGCTTCAAACACCTGTCCGATTTTCAAACCGGAATAAGCTGCTGCTGCCGAAAAGATGACGGCCATCAAAAGCCCCATTCCCAGCGACCATGCTGTCACTTCGGGAAATTTACCCCCTGCCGGCATGACAGGTTTATATTCTTCGCCTTCATTTAATTCCCGATAGGCATTTTCGGGTAATCCTGTGATTTTTTCTTCTTCCATTTGGTGTTTGGTTGATTTGTTGATCTGTTGATTTGTTTATCTTGAAGTAAATGATAACTGCTGACTGCTAACTGTTAACTGTTGACTGTAATCATCCACTCCGTGCTTTTTTAAAAAATATATTCTTTAAAATTACAAAGAAATATTTAATGTCGGTAAAAACAACGCCTCTTATTTCACAGGAGAGCAGGTAATTCATTTCCGACAATTGAATTTCATCTAATGTTTTAGGCATATCAGCATAAAACGGAGGCAATAAACCGGGTTTGAATTTATCTCTCTTTTCCTGTAATTCTTTGGTGTATAAACTATAGTATTGCGCACTCAAAGGGCGGACACCTACTAACTTCATATCTCCTTTCAAAAGATTAAAGATCATGGGTAATTCGTCAAGCCAGTATTTGCGCACAAATCCACCAATTGTGGTCACACGAATATCTTTATTAAATTTACCACCTTCTTTTAGGCTGTTCTTTTCAAAAATATAACCCTGAAGATATTCAGAATAAGGGTGCATTGTTCTCATTTTATAAACTTCGAATGGCTTCCCGTCTTTTCCCAACCGACGTAAACGAATTAATGGTCCGTAAATACGTTTTTGAGCAGGTTCAGGTTGTTTTACGCGCTGTGCAATAACGTAATTCAGATTATTCACTTTTCTGTCTAGAATTACTTTAAATCCGAAACAATACATTCTTCCAAGCACTTCAGCCTTTGAAAAAATGCGATTCGTACCACGCGTAATAAAATAGTATAGTTTTCTGGTAAGAAAAATCTTAGGCATAACTCTCTTAAATAAATAATCGAAAGTATAAATAATATAATTTAAACCCAGAATATTCCGTTTAAGAATTCTGTATTTTCTTGTACTCTTTGATTCAAAACAACAAACAAAAATTCCGTCATCAGCCAGTTTTTCATTGATAATGGTCATTTTTTTATTAATGCCCCGCATATTATTTAACCGCTCAAGCTGAATAATCGTTGAGTACTGGTAATTTGGGAGCATCTGTAGGTTATCCGGATCAGTTGATATATACACAAACGTATTACCACTGCGCAAATCAACATGTTTTTTCAGAAAATCTAACACAGAAACAGCTGAATGGGAACGAATTGCTTGACAACGTTGGCTGTAACTTTCGTCATCGAGCGGATTTGCTGATTTTACCTTTGCATTTAGACGCTCTTCTGTTGGCTTAACACTAATATCGTTATAATTAACAGCAACCCGATAGGCAAAGTAAAGTGAAAGCAGTATGTAATTTACAACAAAAACACCAATTGTGACAGTAAGAAGTACATAACCGGAATAACTTTTATAAAATAAATGAATTATAAGCGCAAAGAAAATAAAAATCACTTCGCAAGAATACAACAATCTTAACGTTGCATCAAAGTATTTTTGTTTACGTAAAGGTTTAAATCTTCTGAACAGATACGAAATCAGTACCCATGCAATTGTATAAAAAAATGTAGGCCACGAGTACTTTTCAAAGGGAGTACCGGTGGTAAGGGGAAACCAGTCTAATACCACATAAAAACTTAGAAACAGTATTAGCAGGTCCAGAAATATATACGATTTTGCCGGTCTGTAAAATTTAATCATCCTCATGTTGTTTCCACAAAAATACAATGATTTTCAATAAATCTCTTGCATTTGCAA
>CAIYTJ010000446.1 GCA_903929065.1 uncultured Bacteroidales bacterium
AGTAGCTATTTAATCAGGAATAAAAAAATTCATTGATTTTATTTAACGAACAAGTCATTAATTACTTATTTATTGATACTTATTTCGCAAAATACTTCTTAAAACCTTCAGAATACACAACCTTGTGCTTGCCATCTTTGTCTGCATAAATAAGGTAACATTCCATGTTTGGAATGCTTTTGCAAACTTTCAAAGCGCTGTCAACTCCCAATACCATAAAAGGAGTGTCATAAGCATCGGCAATTATAGCTGTTGGAGCAATAATTGTTACACTCAACAACTTATTATCAACAGGATAACCGGTATGAGGATTGATAATATGCGAATATTTTTTCCCTCCTTCAATGTAGTATTTGCGATAATCGCCGGCAGTAGTAATTCCACAATCCGTTAATTCAACAATTGTTTGTAAATCATTATTCGTGTTTGTGGGGTCATCAATTGGTTTATCAATACCGATTCTCCATTTTTTTCCATCAGGATTCAACCCTTTGCAGGCAATTTCGCCTCCAATTTCAACCATATAATTTTTACAGTTATTTTCTTCGAGCAATTTTCCCAGTAAATCGGCCGATTGTCCCTGAGCAATTGAATTCGGATCAATTAGAATTCGTGGATCATCTTTTATCAGTTTATGATTTACAATGTGTATTTTTTGATAACCAACATAAGGTAAAAAGTCTGAAACTTTGGGTAATTTACTGTGATCACTATTTCCAAAAGCAAATCCCCACGCTTTAACCAGTGGTCCAACGGTAATATCAATAGCTCCATTCGTATGTTTGGCTGCATCTTGTGCTGCATAAAACATCGTTTCAAAGTAATTATCAGTTCTTACTGTAGTATCATTCCTGTTAATCCGCGAAATAATCGAGGTTGGAATATAAGTTGAAAGAGACATATCAAAATCATGCAGTAATTTTTCTATCTTAGGCTGCAAATCAATTCCATCCGGCTGTTGATAGGTGATTGAATATGTTGTACCTTGTGCTTCGCCTTCATTGTGAATATATTTTACGTTTTTAGCATCAATTCTCTTATTTTCATTTCTGAAATGAATTATAGAAACCAACACAATAATTAACAAACCAACCGATATGGTAATAATCGCTCTTTTTTTCATAAAGATCAAATTTTAAATCATTTATATATTAAATAGAAGTCGTTTTCCGCGAACTGTTTCGTCAAATTCACCGTTGTCATAAACTACTTTACCGTTTACCCAAGTTTGAAGTACGGAAGCATCAAATTTAGTTCCTTCAAATGGTGACCAACCGCATTTATATAAGATATTATCCTGTGATACAGTCCATGGTCTATTCAAATCAACCAGCACTAAATCAGCATAATATCCCGGACGAATAAAACCCCGATCTTCAATCCTAAATAATTCAGCTGTGGCGTGACACATTTTTTCAACCACTTTTTCGAGACTGAAAATTCCTTGTTTAACCATTTGCAACATGGCCACCAGCGAATGTTGAACCATTGGACCGCCTGAAGCTGCCTTCAGGCATGAACCTTCTTTTTCTGACCACAAATGTGGCGCATGGTCAGTTGCTACAACATCAATCAGATTATTGTTTACTGCATCAATCAAAGCTTGACGGTCAGATTCGGTTTTGATAGCCGGATTCCATTTAATCCGATTGCCATATTCGGCATAATCAACATCCGAAAACCATAAATAATGAACGCAAACTTCGGCAGTAATCCGTTTTTCTTTCAACGGTTTGTCATTCTTAAATAATGACATTTCCTTTTCTGTGGACAAATGAAAAACGTGCAATCGTGAATTATATTTTGTTGCAAGTTCAACAGCATGAGCCGAAGATTTGTAACAAGCTTCTGCACTACGAATCAGGGGATGATATTCAATTGGAATTTCTTCGCCCAATAATGCCTTGTAATGTGCGATATTTTTTTGAATAGTGGTTTCATCTTCACAATGAGTAACAATCAACATGGGAACTTCTGCAAAAACGCGGTTTAATGTTAGTTCGTTATCCACCAGCATATTACCGGTTGAAGAACCCATAAACATTTTTACTCCGGCCACTGTACGGGCATCAACCTTTTTGAGTTCATCAATATTGTCATTGGTAACTCCCATTAAAAAAGAATAATTTGCCAATGATTTTTCTGCTGCGAGGGCATATTTTTCCTCTAAAATTTCAATTGTTGTTGCTTGTGGACGCGTATTTGGCATATCCATAAAAGAAGTCACCCCACCCGCAACAGCCGCTCTGCTTTCTGTAAATAAATCGCCTTTATGAGTCAAACCGGGATCACGAAAATGAACCTGATCGTCAATTAATCCGGGAATTAAAAGAAGTCCAGTTGCATCAATTTCAGTGAATGATTTGCCAATTTCTATAGTTTCATTCTCTTCAAAAACAGTTTTAATGCGTTCACCTTCAATCAATACAGAACCTATAAATGTTCTTCCTTCGTTTACGATTGTTGCATTTTTAATTAATTGCATCATTTTTCTTTTGTGGATATTTCCTGAACCAACTGCTCCATTTTAATTGTATAACCCCAAAAAATGCTTCGCCAAAAATACCACTACTCATTTTGGAAGTTCCCAAAACTCGGTTTATAAAAATAACCGGAACTTCTTTCAACGTAAATCCGCACATAAATGCAGTATATTTCATTTCAACCTGAAAAGCGTATCCTTTAAAACGAATTTTGTCTAATTCAATAGTTTGTAAAACTTCCCGGCGATAGCATTTGAAACCAGCTGTGGTATCGGCTATATGAACTCCAAGTACAAACCGAACATATTTGGACGCAAAATAAGACATCAAAACCCGACCAATAGGCCAATTCACCACGTTAACACCTGTTACATAACGTGAACCAATTGCCAAATCAGCACCCTGATTTGCACATGCATCAAACAATCGATTCAAATCAACCGGATTATGCGAAAAGTCTGCATCCATTTCGAAAATAAATTCGTAATCGTGTTGGAGTGCCCATTTGAAACCGGTTATATAGGCAGTTCCCAAACCCAGTTTTCCTTTCCGTTCAATCATAAACAATTTTGAAGGAAATTCTGTTTGAAGATTCTTCACAATTGCTGCCGTTCCGTCAGGCGAACCGTCTTCAATCACAAGAACATGAAAAGTAAGTGGTTGATCGAAAACGGCGCGGATTATGTTTTCAATGTTTTCCTTTTCGTTGTATGTCGGAATAATTACCAGATTTTGTGGCATAATATTTACAGTTTACAATTATGAAAGAACAGTTATTATAAGTATAAAATGAATGTTATAAACCTAATCAAAAATATATAATTCAGAGGGATTTAGCCTGTCCAACGTCACCAGTTCCAAATCTTTACCAACCACTATCTGCTTCTCCTCCAAATGATTCTGAACAGTTGTGTAAGCAATTTCAGGTAAATTATTTTCACGACTCAAATGACATAAAAAAACATGTTGTAATCGCTTATTATATTTTTCTGCTAAAAACAATCCGGTCTGATCGTTACTCAGATGTCCGGTCTCAGCTATTATTCTGTTTTTCAAATAAACCGGATAAGAACCTTGTCGCAACATTTGATCATCATAATTAGCTTCCAGCACCATATAATCCGATGTTTCAAGGTGTTTTGCCACTTCCTCGCCGATAAACCCGAGATCGGTCGCAAAGGTAAATCTTTTTTCTTTATATTCGATTGTATAACCCACATTATCAGTAGCATCGTGCGAAACTTCAAATGCTGTTACCTTAAATTCACCAACTTGAATTGTTTCACCTTTTTCAATGTATTTTTTGCTGGAATACAATTTTTCAGTTACAGCATAACTTCGTTGAATTCCTTCATGAACTTTCCGGGTTGTATAAACCGGAACACGGTGTTTCTCACCAATCGGTCCAACTGCTTTTATATGATCTGCGTGATCATGCGTTATAAACACACCCCAGATATTTTCAAAATCGAGTCCTAAATTCTTCAGGTATTTTCGGGTGGTACGAACTCCGATACCGGCATCAATTAACAACCCGGATGAAGCATTACCGATAAAATAACAATTTCCACTACTGCCACTTCCGAAACTCTGAAATCGTAATCTATCCATTTTCTGGTTTTAAGTTTACAAAATTAACGATAAATATGAAACTTCGATTACAATTAATCGGAAATAAAGTTAAGTGTTTATAATAAAACACCAACCTGCTAAAAAACAAACAGATAGAATAAACTTCTACCTGTCAGTTTAATAAATATTTTGTATAAAAATCCTAAAACCAGGTGTTACAAATTTCAGGATTGGATATTGCTTCATGTGTTTTATCACAAAACGGACAAACTTTACTTTTTCCACAACGGCAAAGTACTGTTTCTCCTGAACATTCTTTTGTCTCGCCATTTGGTAATTTCAACTTAAAATTTCCTGTTACAACAAAAGGTCCGCTTTTGGCAGCAGGTACTGAGATTTGAGTAAAGTTTTCCATATGAATCTTATTTAAGGGTTTAATAAAATAACAAAACAAGCTTAAAATGGTTCGCAAAAAAATACTACTTCCCTTGATTTTTCTCTATGATTTTTACTTCAGCATTTCTTACTTCAACAGTTTTAATGGAAAGTTGTTTTTTCATTTCCAATATTTTATTTTCCAATTCTAAAATTTGAGGTACAAGCACATTTCGCATTTCTGAGTTATCTGTATTTTCATATTTAGCACGAAGTGTTGAAAGATCTTTTTGCTTGTTTTTGTAATCATTGGAGAGTTTGTGTAAATCGTTCCAAAGTTTGAGTGCTTCGGGGTTTTTAAACTGATTAACATTCGTATAAACCGTTGAATCATTAACCACAAATTCAATTTGTTTTTCCGATTCAGGTAGTTGATTTTGCTTTTCAACAAGGCTGTCAGTTTTGACAGTTGAAATCTTACGGTAGGTTTTTAGTTGGGCAACACTTTTCAACATTTCCTTATTTTCGGACCTGAAAATGGTTTTGGTATCGTTGGGAATGAACGTATAAATGGCCACTTTTCCAGTAGGTTGATTCCGGTCGGTTGCAAACCAGCCAAGTTTATTCTGTTCATCAATCACCATCATATAATCATTTGCCGGCGAATTAAATGGAAAACCGATGTTCTCGGGTGTCAGGTATGTGTTTGTAGAAGGATTGAAACGCGTCACGAATAAATCGTACCCGCCGATTGAATTTTCTCCATCCGAAGCAAAATAAACCGTGACACCATCCAGCAACAGAAAAGGATAATTTTCATTCGCTGTCGTATTTATCACATCAGATATTGAAACCGGTTTTGACCAGCCATCCAGCAACTTATACGAAGTGAAAATGTTCATATTACCCCGAATGGAATCGGAAAAATACATGCGATCCTGCCGCTGTGTCATGTATTTTATCTTGTCGGCCTTGCGTTTGTGCGGCATATTCAATGTTTCCTGAGTCAGTGAACCCAGTTCGCTGCTGAATTTATAAAATTTCAGAAACTCGCTTTTATTCACCACCACACTATCCACAATGGCAATATCTTCAACTTTATTGAACAACCTTGCGGCATTTTCTGATCGCTTGAGTTTCAGTTTTAAATCCGGTATTTTGATATCAGTCGAATCCAGCGTTTTTATAAAAGTCTGGTAGGCTGAAGCCGATTCGTCGAAACGATAGGTTTTAAAATACAATTCGCCGAGATACAAATCGCATATGGGAAATTTCGTTCCTGACATTTCAAAATGAGAAATTGCCTGTTCAATTTCCTTCAATTCGTAACAACAGCGCGCAAAACGGTAATTATACAGCGCGTCATTCGGCTTTTTCTTCAAAAGCACTTCGTAAACAGAACGCGCCTTTGCATATTGTTTATTATTAAATAAAATTTCGCCTTCGGAAGCTCGCTGCGAAAAAAGTGATGCGGAAGTAATCAAAAAAAGAAAAATCAACCTGAATCTCATCCTGTAAATCTGAATGTTAGTTTGTAATTAAAGTGGTACAAAAATACAACAATTCAACGGTATAGTAGGAAAATTGTTTATAAAAATATTTTGGAACTTCAATTTGATAAAATAATTCTGTAAGTTTGTGGTAAAATTATCAAAGCATTAAATAGTAAATGTCCAACATCCTGCTCGTCACTCCGCCGCTCACGCAACTGAACACCTCCTACCCTGCCACCTGCCAGTTGACAGGCTTTTTGCGTTCACAGGGTATTGCTGCTGAACAAATGGATTTGAGCATTGAACTGGTTCAAAAGCTTTTTACCCGCAACAAGCTGGAGGAAATTTTTCAATCGGCAGCCTCGTCAAAACTATCGAAACAGCACAAAATCATGCTGCAGAATGCCGGGTTTTACCTGAAAACCATTGAGCCGGTGATGCGTTTTCTGAGCGGCAGCGATAATTCACTCGCCACCCGTTTCAGTAACCTGGATTTTTGGCCGGTCAGCAAACGGTTACCTTCGGATGAAGATTTGGAATGGGCTTTCGGATTGATTGGCAACCACGACCGTGCCACGCACCTTTGCACCCTTTTACTGAAAGATATCAGCGAGTTTATTCAGCAAACAGTTGATCCGCACTTTGAACTGATTCGTTATGCCGAATCACTTTGTCTGCGGCTGCCGGAGTTTAAACCGTTGGATAACGAACTGCAAAAACCGCTTTCGCTGGTCGATAAACTAATGTTAGACCTTTTTTCGGATCGCATCCGTGAAACAAAACCGGAAATGGTGGGTTTCAGCATTCCGTTTCCGGGAAATTTATACAGCGCGCTCCGGTGTGCCCAACTGTTGAAAAGCGAATTTCCGCACATTAAAATAGTGATGGGAGGCGGTTATATAAACACTGAATTGCGAAGCATTTCCGACCCGGCTATTTTTGATTATATCGATTACCTGACTTTCGATGATGGTGAATTGCCACTTCTGCGATTGATTGAAGGTGGTGAAATGGTGCGGACACTATATTGCAATGACTATGGAGAAATTGAAAGAGTCAATTTCGATTCAACCGAAAACATTCCTTTTGCCAACACCGGAACGCCCGATTATGACGGATTGCTGCAAAATAACTACATCAACCTGATTGAACTGACCAACCCGATGCATGCACTGTGGAGTAACGGTCGTTGGAACAAACTGATGCTGGCTCACGGCTGCTATTGGGGAAAATGTGCATTTTGCGATGGCTCGCTGGATTATATAAACCGATACGAAACGGCACCGGTTACATTGGTTGTGGACCGAATGGAGCAAATCATCGCCCAAACCGGACAATCCGGTTTTCATTTTGTGGACGAAGCTGCTTCGCCTGCTGTTTTACGTAAACTGGCCGAGGAAATTCTCCGACGCAAACTGACCGTGAGTTACTGGACAAATATCCGTTTCGAAAAATCGTTTACGCCCGAACTTTGCTATTTGCTGGCACAATCCGGCTGTATTGCTGTTTCGGGAGGGTTGGAAGTTGCATCTGAACGCATTTTGAAACTGATAAACAAGGGAATCACCATCGAAACGGCTCGCGAAAGTATGAAGAACTTAGCCGAATCCGGCATTATGACTCACGCGTATCTGATGTACGGATTCCCGACCGAAACGGCACGTGAAACGATTGATTCGCTGGCAATAGTGCGTGATCTGTTTGAAAAAGGCTGGATTCAGTCGGCTTTCTGGCACCGGTACGCGATGACAATACATAGTCCTTCGGGATTGCATCCGGATGAATTTGGCGCCAAACGTATTGAAATTCCTGCCGGAAGTTTTGCCAATAATGAAATTCCGTTTACAACCTCCAACGAAATTGACCTCGATTTTTATGGACGCGGACTCAACCTTGCCACCCACAATTATATGCAGGGCGTGGGGTATGATGTGGAAGTAAAGAAGTGGTTTAAATAGTTTTGAGTTCTGAGTTTTGAGTTCGGGTTTCGCGATTTTTAATCGCGGTTTTAAAATCAAAAGACACGATTAAAAAAATTTCCCTTTAGTCATGAACGTTGGTTTGTTTGATTTAACGCCTTTCAACGTGCTGGAATGAATACGGGGTACGTATTTTGCCGCCGCAGTTTTGCGACAAGGCAATACGGGGTACGTATTGTGTTCCCGCAGTTTTGCGACAAAGGAATACGGGGTACGTATTGTGTCGCCGCAGTTTTGCGACAAGGGAATACGGGGTACGTATTGTGCCGCCGCAGTTTTGCGACAAGGCAATACGGGGTACGTATTGTACCGCTGCAGTTTTGCGACAAGGGAATGTGGGGTATACATTGTGCCGCCGCAGTTTTGCAACGATAAAATGAGTTTTAATTCGGAGGAAAAGGAATAAATCGGGGCTATAAACCGGAAGCTGCATCCAGAATTTCGCGGGCTATAACCACTCCATTCACCGAAGCCTGCATCAATCCGCGGGTAATTCCGGCACCATCGCCTCCCAGATAAAGGTTTTCAAATGCCTTTGAACGGAAATGCTCATCCACCTTGGTGATATTGGAATAAAATTTCACTTCCACCCCGTAAAGCAGCGTTTCGTCGCTGGCCAGTCCGGGAGAAACTTTATCGAGCGCGTGAATCATTTCCACAATATCCACCAAAATACGGTGCGGCAAAACCAGGCTCAAATCACCGGGAACAGCATCTTTCAGCGTAGGAATGATATTATTTCTAAAAAGCCGCTCCTTGGTGGTACGGCGTCCACGGATAATATCGCCGAATCGCTGTACCAGAATATGGTTATTGGTAAGCATATTGGCAAGCGAAGCGATATGTTTACCGTATTCAATCGGCGCATTAAACGGCTCGGTAAACTTTTGGGAAACCAGCAGCGCAAAGTTGGTATTTTCGCTTTTCAAATCCTTGTAACTATGTCCGTTCACCACGGCCAGGTCGTTATCATAATATTCCGACGAAACAAAACCGCCCGGATTGGAACAAAATGTGCGGATTTTATCGTCGAAAGTTTTGGAATAATGAATCAGCTTTGCTTCGTAGAAATTATCGTTCAACTCCTGCATCACTTCATTGCGGCATTCAACCCGCACGCCAATGTCCACAATGCCGGCTTCGGTTGAAATTTTATTTTTCTCGCATTGCGCGAGCAGCCATTCCGAACCTTCACGGCCCACGGCAATCACCACATTTTTTCCAAAATACTCACCCTTCCGCGTGATTACTCCTTCAATGCGGTTGCCATTTTCAGTTGGTTTTTCCTCCGATTCATTAAATCGGAGAATACCATCCTTGTGGTTCGAATTATTGATAAGCTCCACCACAGGCTCATTGAAATGGATTTCAACACCTTTGCCTTCCAATTCATGGAATAACTGCTGATACAAATTCCGGGCCTTCTCGGTGCCCAAATGCCGAACCGGGCAATGCACCAACTTCAGGTTGGCATCGATGGACCGGCGGGCAATATCTTTCATTTCGGCCGTCAGAAATTCACCGTGAATTTTCGAGTCTGCGCCAAATTTAATGTAAATATCGTCGGTATATTTTATAAGTTCAATCGTTTTTTCGACGCCAATATACTCGGGAAGCGCCCCGCCCACTTCGTGCGACAGCGACAATTTTCCATCCGAAAAAGCACCGGCACCGGCCCATCCGGTAGTTATGCTGCACGGGTGGCAGTGGATGCATTTTCCGCCATTCGTTGTTTTTGGGCAAATACGGTTGCTGCCCCTCCCTTTTTCCAGAATCAGGATTTTATAATGGGCAGTTTCTTTGTTTTGCAACAATTCGTAGGCAGTAAAAATGCCGGCAGGACCGGCACCAACTATAATCACATCGTAATGGTTCATGGGCAATCTTTTTAATCGAAGTCACAAAATTACACATTTCTTTTGAATTTAAATACGTTTTTGGTGATTCATTAGCGAACAGTTATATTTGCAAATTGTTTAATTAAAAAACATTGCATGTCACACGATCATCACGACCATACTCACCACCCCGAAGCTTCAAAGAATATTCAAGTTGCTTTTCTGCTGAATTTATTTTTTACCATTGTTGAAATCATTGGCGGATTATTGACCAACAGTATGGCGGTTTTATCCAATGCCATTCACGATTTGGGTGATTGTTTATCACTTGGACTGGCCTGGTATTTTCAGAAAGTGGCCAAAAAAGGCAGCGATACCTCCTACTCGTACGGCTATAAACGCTTTTCGCTGTTGGGTGCAGTGATTAATTCCATCGTTCTGGTAACGGGAAGCGTGATAATCCTAACCGTTGCCATTCCGCGAATATTAAATCCCGAAACCACCAAAACCGGTGGAATGATTGCGTTTGCAGTGTTGGGTGTTTTGGTAAATGGTGCTGCCGTTTTCAGACTTAAAAAAGGAGATTCAATTAATGAAAGAGTGGTGAGCCTGCATTTGCTCGAAGATGTGCTGGGTTGGACGGCCGTTTTAATCGGTTCCATCGTGATGCGGTTTGTCAACATTCCAGTCCTTGATCCGATTATGTCGGTCGGAATTGCCTGTTTTGTACTTTACAATGCCATTAATAACGTGCGACAAAGCCTTCGAATTATATTGCAGGGCATTCCAAGCAAAATAAATACCGAAGAAATAACCCGGCAGCTTAAACTAATGGATGGGATTGAAGCCATTCATGACTTGCATATCTGGTCGGAAGATGGTACTTATCATGTTCTGACAGTACACGTTGTTTTGAATGAATCAATTCAACTTGATAAACTGGCCGAACTGAAAATCCTTATTCGTAAATCATTAAAGGAAAAAGGAATTCAGCACGCTACCATTGAGTTTGAATCGAAAAATGAAGAATGTGTTTTTGAAAACTGCGGGGAATAAAAGATATCACCAGATAAAAACAAACAAGAGTTTCTTCCTTTCGGAAAAAACTCTTTTAATATTTGTGCGCAGAATGAGACTCGAACTCACACACCGTAACCGGCACTACCCCCTCAAAGTAGCGTGTCTACCAATTTCA
>CAIYTJ010000447.1 GCA_903929065.1 uncultured Bacteroidales bacterium
CAGACCTCCTCAGCGTGAGATAAAAACAAGAAGATATATTCGACAAATAAAGCATTAAATCAATTTAAAAAATTCTCACCTATAATAGATAAATTAAAATCTAAAAAACATGAATCTAATAACAGAATTTGAAATTAGACCGACTTACCTTTTTGTAAAGATAAGTGGTATGTGGACTAAAGAGGATGCATTTGAATTAATTGAAAAAATTAAAACGAAAGCAATTGAAATTGATTTAAAACGTATTTTACTCGATCTGGTGAATTTTTCAGTTCCTATAAGTGAAATGACAAGATTTTATACAGGAGAAAAAATTGCAAGTTCATTAATCTCATACAAGATTGCAGGATATTCACAACATGAAAAAATCAATAAATTTGCAGAAGTTGTTACTGTTAATAGAGGTGGAAATCTAAAAATGTTTGATTCTGAAACAGAAGCATTAAATTGGTTACTAAGTTAAGCATTGCTTTCGGCTTGTGACTTTCGTAACACCTCAGTTGAGTGTAATTTGGTAGTATTAGTTCTGCCAGGTGTCTTCGCTTGGTCGTGGATAAAAGCAAGGCTACCGATAAATCGGCATATTCTATTAGCCTTGCCTATTGAAATATAACATGAAAAGCGGGAGCTTTTCTTTCAGGTTAGACGAAATAGAGCCATTCGCCGAACATCGGTAGCGGGATTTAATATATTACGAGGAACGGGGTAATTGTCTGAATCAGAATTTACAGAATAATTTAATTTACAGAATAAGAAAATATAAAGAAATTGTGAATGGAAAAAGACAAACTAACATTTGATATAATTGGTTGTGCAATGAAAGTGCATAATGTTCTTGGTAACGGTTTCCAAGAAGTTATATATCAGCGTTGTTTAGCCATTGAACTGGAAAGGGCAGGTTATGAGTTTGTGAGAGAAGCTGAGCAAAACATTTATTATGATGGGATAAATGTAGGAACACGTAGAGCAGATTTTGTGGTTGAGAATAAAGTGATTGTTGAATTAAAAGCATTGACAAATTTAGAAGATGTACATTTAGCGCAAGCTAAGAATTATGTTGTTGCTTATAAGTTTGAAAATGGATTATTAATAAACTTTGGTGCAGCAAGCTTACAATATAAATTAATATTTAATCAAAATCTTCATTCTGAAAATTATTAAATTCTGAAAATTCAGATTCAGATAATTTTGCTCTCAGTTGAGCATAGCATGTAATGCAGCTTTCGGCCAGGTGTCTTCGCTTGGTCGTGGATAAAAGGAAAGTTGTCTTTCCACAGTTGTAAATGAGAATTTTGAAAATAGATAACAATGCATTGCCTTGTTTCTAACCCGATGTAGTCTGGAGACTACGGCGAACAGAGAAGAGATTGAAACTTTATAAAAAAATATATGAAGAAACAAATTTTAATATCGACAATTATGCTGCTGACATTAGTGGCATGCAACAATTCCCCAAAAAAAGATAACAAGGAACAGAAACAAGAAACTCCTGTGGCATTGCAGGAGGAAAAGTCGTTTAATGTAATCTCCAAAAGAGAAGATGCAGACATAATGGAAAGTTTATACAATGAACTTGCGGACAAGACACCGGACTTGAAAGAATTAGAGAGTAACCTGAATAGTCTTTCGGCCGGTAAGAGCGACTCAATAAAATATTTTTCCAGATATAATGAGAAAAATGAGTCGTATTACAATTCCGCTGATGGCCATTTAAAGCAAATCAGCGATACTATCTTGAGAAAGAAATTAAAATCATTGATTGCATCCAGCCTGGCCATGTATAACGCTAAAATATCCCGTCACTCGGAATTACTAAAGTCAATCGATAAAAAAGGCATTACGTTGAATGATCTGCATGAAATATTGATTATTTCGAAAACACTGCCACTGATTGAAAAATATCAGAACGACAATTTGCCTTCAACTAAATCAATAACGGGTTTTTCAAAACA
>CAIYTJ010000448.1 GCA_903929065.1 uncultured Bacteroidales bacterium
TATTTATGTACTATGGCTTCAGGTTTTACTATACTGGCTTTTATTTCCTTGGTTTCAGGATTTAAGTCCATTAAAATAGTATCGCCGGGTACTACTTCACCAGCCAAAACTACATCAGCAAGTTCATCTTCAAGGTATTTTTGAATTGCACGCTTCAATGGACGAGCACCAAACTGAACATCATATCCTTTTTCGGCAATGAAATCTTTGGCTTCATTCGTTAATTCCAGGTTATAACCCATGGTCGTAACACGTCCGAAAATACCTTTCAGTTCCAAATCAATGATTGAACGAATTGACTCCTTACTTAACTGGTCAAACATAATCACATCATCCACTCGATTCAGAAATTCCGGAGCAAATGTACGGTTCAATGCTTTTTGAATGACACTTCGCGAGAACTCAGATTCGTGTTCAGAAGTTGATGGAGTTGTAAATCCAACGCCTTTTCCAAAATCTTTCAACTGACGCGTTCCAACATTGGAAGTCATAATGATAATGGTGTTTTTGAAATCAATCCGACGACCCAAACTATCAGTTAAACGACCTTCGTCCATTACCTGAAGTAAAATATTGAACACATCGGGATGCGCTTTTTCTATTTCGTCAAGCAAAATGATAGAATACGGTTTGCGGCGTACTTTTTCTGTCAACTGACCGCCTTCTTCGTAACCAACATATCCCGGAGGCGCTCCGATAAGTCTGGAAACGCTGAATTTTTCCATATATTCACTCATATCAACCCGAATCAAGGCTTCTGAACTATCGAACATAAATTCTGCCAAAATCTTAGCTAAATGCGTTTTTCCAACACCGGTCGGACCAAGAAATATAAATGAACCTATTGGTTTGTTTGGATCTTTCAACCCAATACGATTACGTTGAATAGCCTTTACAATTTTATTCACAGCTTCATCCTGTCCGATAACTTTGCCTTGCAAAACTTCTTTCATTTGACGAAGCTTCAATCCTTCGGCCTGAGCAATGCGTTGAACCGGAATTCCCGACATCATAGCTACTACTTCGGCAACCTGTTCTTCGTCAACCGTTTCCGGATGTTGTTGGGCTTCTTCTTCCCAGCGTTTCACTGCATCTTCAAGCTGATATTGCAATTGTTTTTCGTGATCACGGATTGGCCCGGCCAATTCATATTTTTGTTCGGAAAGCACTTTCAGTTTTTCTTTCCGTAAATCTTCAATTTGTTTTTCAAGTTCTTCTATTTCCGGAGGAACCGAAACTGTGCCAATGTGAACCCGTGAACCGGCTTCGTCCAATGCATCAATAGCTTTATCAGGAAAACAACGGTCGGTAATATAACGTTCTGTCAGTCGAACACAGGCCTTGATAGCATCCGGTGTATAGCGCACATTATGGTGGTATTCGTACCGATCCTGAATATTTTCAAGAATTTGCAGTGTTTCTTCCGCTGTAGTCGGATCAACCATTACTTTCTGGAAACGACGTTCCAATGCACCATCTTTTTCAATGCTTTGACGGTATTCGTCGAGTGTAGTTGCACCAACGCATTGAATTTCACCACACGCCAGAGCCGGTTTCAGCATATTGGCAGCATCCAGTGAACCGGGAGCACCACCGGCACCCACAATGGTATGAATTTCGTCAATAAACAATATGACATCCGGATTTTTCTGCAATTCGTTCAAAATAGCTTTAATCCGTTCTTCAAATTGTCCACGGTATTTCGTTCCGGCAACAATCGAAGCCATATCGAGCGAAACCACACGCTTATCAAACAAAACCCGGGAAACACGACGTTGTATGATTCGCAATGCCAAACCTTCTACAATTGCTGATTTTCCAACACCGGGGTCGCCAATCAATACAGGATTATTTTTCTTACGTCGGCTTAAAATCTGAGCCAGTCGTTCAATTTCTTTCACACGACCAACAATCGGGTCAAGTCGGTTTTCAAGCGCAGCTTTTGTAATATCTGTTCCAAAAGTATCCAGAGCAGGTGTGTCGCTTTGTTTGGTACCAGTTGAAGCGGAAGAAGGAGCTGATTTTTTCTTTTGGCGCGGATCTTCATCATCATCATCCTCGTCCTGAAAACTTGAACCCACTATCGGCATATCATGAGGCGCTTCAATCAATGCCTTAGCCTGTTCATAGGTTAAATGTTCGGCCAGCAAAATATCACCTGCAAGATTATTTTTTTCTTTTAAAATGGCAAGCAGCAAATGTTCGGTATCAGCTGTTTCAGCTGATAATGAACGTGTTTCGAGCTCCATTATTTTTTTTATACGTTCGGTGCTTTTCAATGATGGTAATTCTGCACCGGTTGGTTCCAAATCAGTACGAATCTGACTTTCAATGGTTTGTTTTATTTTGGATAAACTGACGTGCGATACGTTTAAAATATCGATTGCTTTTCCACTCCCATTTCGCAAAATTCCCAGCAAAAGATGCTCCGGGCCGATATAATTGTTACCCAAACGCTCGGCTTCCTGTGAGCTGTATAATAGCACGTTGTGCAATTGTTCCGAATAGTTGACTGACATATGTTGGTTCTCCTCTTTATTGTTTTACAAATATAGTGATTAAAAATTGTAATGGTAAACCTGATTATTAAATTTTGGATTAAAATGGATTTATTTTATTTCAAAAAGATGCTGACAAAAAGCGTACCGAAACAAAAAAAGCATTTTTATTCGGTTATTTTGGCAGATTGACAATATAAATGATTTTTTTAAGTAGATTTGCAGCCGAAAATTGGAATTCGTTCTCTTCAAAATTCTCTTTAGTAGAAAACACTTAAAAATTTAAATAGTTTATGACAGAAAAAATTTCTCTTACAATTCGTGACTCTAAGTCAGCTCGATGGACAGCGCTTGTGATTTTATCATTCACAATGTTTGCTGCCTATATGTTTACTGAAATTATCTCACCACTGAAACCAATTCTGGAAAGGTCGTATGCATGGGATAGTTCCGATTTTGGAGTTGTAGCAAGTTCTTATGGACTCTTCAATGTTTTCTTCATCATGCTCCTCATTGTTGGTGTATTACTCGACAAATTTGGAATCCGTTTTAGTACAATTGGATCAGTCTTAATCATGATTATTGGAGGTGCAATCAAATATATTGCATTCAAAGGTGCCTTTTCAACAACTGAAACTATCAATGTTTTAGGATTATGGCATATCAAAGAGCAAGTATTTTATGCATCAGTTGGTTATGCATTATTTGGTGTTGGTTGTGAATATGCGGGAATAACCGTTTCAAAAGCCATTGTAAAATGGTTTAAAGGCAGAGAAATGGCATTAGCCATGGGTATGCAGGTGGCAATTGCACGTATAGGATCATTCGTCCCATTAGCATTTGGTGCTTATATTGCGCAAATAAAAGGTGTTCCGTTCTGGATTTTATGTGGAGTCTTACTTCTTGTACTTGGTTTAGGTGCATTTGTCTATTATAATATAATGGACAAAAAACTTGATAAACAAGTTGGTTTACAAAATGACAATGATAGCACAAGTGATGAATTTAAAATTTCTGATTTGAGTGTAATTTTTAAAAACCGTGGTTTCTGGTTAATAGCGATCTTATGTGTTCTGTTCTATTCAGCTGTTTTTCCATTTTATAAATACGGACCTGATCTCATGGTGAATAAATTTGGTGTATCCGAAAAATGGGCTGGTGTTCTACCAAGTCTTGTTCCTTTTGGAACAATGATTCTTACTCCTTTTTTTGGCAGCTTTTATGACAAAAGAGGTAAAGGTGCTTCTATTATGATTCTTGGGGCTTTCTTACTTATTATTGTTCATGTAATATTCTACTTACCCTTCATTACAAGCGTTGTTGCTGCTTTTTTCAATGTTCTTCTTTTAGGAATTGCTTTTTCTTTGGTACCTTCAGCTATGTGGCCTTCGGTACCAAAAATAATTCCTGAGAAACAACTCGGAAGTGCATATGCTGCTATTTTTTGGATTCAAAACTTTGGATTATGGGGCATTCCATTACTTATTGGAGTTGTATTAGATAAGACCAATCCAGGTATAGCTGCAGCCAAAGCTGCAGGACAAAATATTACATATGATTATCAAAAAACTTGGATAATCTTTGTAGTGCTTACACTTGTGGCTCTCCTTGTTGCCTTTATGCTTAAAGCTGAAGACAAGAAAAAAGGCTACGGTCTGGAATTACCAAATATGAAAAAATAGTTTCTTGTGATTCTAAATATTTTAAAGCCGTGCGAAATCTTTTGCGCGGCTTTATTGTTTATATAAAAGTAGTACCAGAGGTCTTTTTACTTTCAAAAAAAAGATGTATTTTTATCGCTCAAAATAAAACAAATTATCAAACTATAAACGATATGGAAAACAGCACATTACTAAACGAAGTAATGGCCAAAGCGCAAACTTGGCTGAATGGAAATTATAACGAGGAAACAAAAAACGAAGTTCGCCGCTTAATGTATGCCGATGATAAAAGCGAATTAATTGAATCGTTCTATCGAGATTTAGAATTTGGAACAGGCGGATTGCGTGGTATAATGGGTGCAGGTACGAACCGAATGAACATCTACACGGTTGGTGCAGCCACACAAGGATTAAGTAATTATTTGAAAGCACAATTTCCCGGAATTCCTCAAATCAGCGTGGTAATTGGACACGATTGCCGCAACAACAGCCGTTTGTTTGCCGAAATTTCAGCGAATATCTTTTCTGCTAACGGTATCAAGGTTTATTTGTTCGAAGACCTCCGTCCCACTCCAGAAGCATCTTTTGCAATTCGTCAATTAGGTTGTCAAAGCGGCATTATTCTTACTGCTTCACACAATCCGAAAGAATACAACGGTTATAAAGCATATTGGGACGACGGCGCACAAATGATTGCCCCACATGACGAAAACGTGATTACCGAGGTTTTGAAAATTACGAATGTTGATGATATCAAATTTGAAGGAAATCCGTCATTAATTGAAATTATCGGAGAAGAAATTGACAAAGCATTTATCGAAAATATTAAAACTCTTTCGCTTTCACCTGATGCCATTAAACGCAACAGTGACCTGAAAATCGTTTATACGCCGATACACGGAACAGGTGTAAAACTGATTCCACGTGCATTGAAAGAATACGGATTTACAAATGTTATTCCCGTTCCGGAACAAAATGTTGTCAGTGGAAACTTTCCAACAGTAGTTTCTCCAAACCCTGAAGAACCAGCAGCACTGGATATGGCAGTGAAAAAAGCCATCGAAACTGATGCTGATATCGTTATGGCTTCCGATCCGGATGCTGACCGCTTGGGTATCGCTCTTAAAAATGATAAAGGTGAATGGATTTTGGTAAATGGCAATCAAACTGCGTTATTGTTCATCTATTACCTGATTCGACGTTGGAAAGAACTGGGCAAACTGACCGGAAACGAATATATTGTAAAAACCATTGTTACTACGGAGATTATCAAGCAAATTGCCGAACGCAACAATGTGGAAATGTTCGACTGTTACACCGGCTTTAAATGGATTGCAGCTGTTATTCGTGAAAATGAGGGAAAAAAAACATATATCGGAGGCGGTGAAGAAAGTTATGGTTTCCTGCCGGAAGAATTTGCGCGGGACAAAGATGCCGTTTCATCATGTGCATTGATGGCTGAAATCGCTGCCTGGGCAAAAGATAACGGAAAAACATTGTTTGAACAACTACAGGATATATATGTAGAATATGGTTTTGGTAAGGAAAAAGGCATTTCGGTAGTACGCAAA
>CAIYTJ010000449.1 GCA_903929065.1 uncultured Bacteroidales bacterium
AATCTCCAAGGCGTCAGGAGCTTTTAAGGGGTTTAAATATTCCTTTTGATGTTCAGGTTATCGATGTGGAAGAAACTTTTCCTTCGCAATTGGTTGGAGTTGACATTCCCATGTTTCTGGCCGAAAAAAAGGCTGATGCATTTGCCAATCAGATGAATGAAAATATGTTAGTTATAACGGCAGACACCATTGTATGGCACGAAGGACGGGTATATGGTAAACCAAAAGATAAAGCCGAAGCTGCAAAAATGCTTAAATCACTTTCAGGGAAAACACATCAGGTAATTACCGGTGTATGCATCAGTACCATAAACAGACGTAAAACATTTCATGCTATATCTGAAGTGCGATTTGCCCGGTTTCTTCCGGACGAAATTGAATATTACCTGCAAAACTTCCAACCGTACGATAAAGCCGGAGCTTATGGAGTTCAGGAATGGATTGGATTTATTGGCGTGGAACACATTGAAGGATCTTATTTCAACGTGATGGGATTGCCAATTCAGCGGTTGTATACCGAACTGAAACGCTGGAAAAAATAATCAGGGGATATTCAATAGCTTATGAATCTGCAACGACAACTGCCATTGCGGATTTTCTTTTATATAATTGATTGAATAGTTGATATTTTCATTATTCTTTTCGAATCGTTTCTTTTCATCACCTACAAAAATCGGGCTGATAAAATAATGATCAGCAAGTGGTAATTCTGAAATCTCAGGCAATATATCGCCCGCTGCCACCGGATACCGGAATTCATTTACACGACTGAAATTTTTTCTCAGTGTCTCGGGTTTCACTTTCGGACTGCAGCTTATATATTGGATGTTGGAAGGAACGGGATTCGTTCCATTGGTTTCAATACAATTATAAAACTCCGAAAATTCATCCAACATCTCATCAGTCAGTTGCAAAGTCGGTTCACCGCCGGTCCAGATTAAGAGTGTATTGGAATAATTTTTTGGAGTTGAGAGTTTTTTTACTTCTTCGAGTACCACTCCTACTGTCATTTCGGAGTATTTTGACCAATCTGTATCGCAAAACCAGCAGTTTTCGTTGCAACAGGCCAACCGTACAAAAACAGCCGAACGCCCCGCATTGGCACCTTCGCCCTGAATGGACTGAAAAATCTCAACAATTTTCAATGTTTTTTCCAACACCGGATTACTCTTCATACCGGCAATTGGTTTTAGGTGTCTCGCTCATTTCCACAGCATAAAGCAACGGGAACTGTGGTTTAAACTGTTGGAAGATGTATTGGCTCATATTTTCCACCGAAGTCTGAAAATCAAAAACTTCATTCAGATTTCGGTGATCGAGAACGTTATCCACCCAATCGGAAATGGGTTTCAGATCGTTGTAATCCTGAACAAACCCCTCTTTATTCAGATTTCCCCGTAGAAAAACCTTTATAACGTAATTGTGGCCGTGAAGGCGGCTGCATGGATGACCTTCAGCTAACCCGCTTAACTGGTGGCTTGCCGAGAAATGAAATTCTTTACTTATTGTGAACATGGTGTTTTGTCTGATTTATCAAATTGAATATTTTCGCAAAAATACCAAATAATTATCGTCTTTGAGGTATATTTCTATTTTTTACCAATCATTTAAAACAAACTTACCAGCAGTGCCACATTTAAAAGCGTGACGATAATACCTAAAAAATAAAGGGTTATCTTAGAAAACAGCGTATTTTTATATTTTCCCATTACTTTTTCAGACGACGTGAGATAAACCTGCAGGAAAATGGTGAACGGAAGCTGAACACTTAATATCATTTGCGAAATGATCAGACCCTGAAACGGATTGGTAATCAACAAAATGATACCAAAAGCAATTACCAGCGAAATGGCCACTCCTACCCTGGAATGATTGTCTTTGATATCGTACGGTTCTTTGTACATTCCGGCAAAAATGGAGCCGGCAGCAATGCCTGATGTAATGGTTGAAGCAATACCTGAAAACAACAAAGCAACAGCAAAAACTACTGCTGCATTGTTTCCTAATAACGGAACGAGCAGATGATTGGCCTGTTGAAGTTCATTTACGGGAGTTTTTGTGCGGAAAAAGGTGGCAGCTGCCAGTAAAATCATGGCACTGTTTATTGCCCAGCCAACTAACATGGAGAATAAGGTATCGAAGAACTCAAAACGTAATTGCCTTTTTATCACTTTTTCATCTTCCAGATTCCATTGGCGGCTCTGAATAATTTCCGAATGAAGAAATAGATTATGCGGCATAACTACTGCCCCCATTACACTCATAATAATCAGCATAGAACCTTTTGGAAACGACGGCGTTACCCAGCCAACCATAGCTCCGTTCCAGTCAATATTCACTAACGACAATTCATATAAAAACGACAATCCAATCACTGATACAAAGGCTATAATCCATTTTTCCATTATTTTGTAACTGTTTGTCAGCAGCATAATCAAGACAAAAATGGTAACCAGTAACGCTCCGGCACGAATAGGAATGTTGAACAGCATTTCCAATGCAATAGCACCGCCCAGAATTTCGGCAAGCGACGTGGAAATGGATGCCAGCATGGCTGTAGTCAGTAAAAATTTGGAAAAGCGTGGTTTTAAATAAATGGTGGTGGCTTCTGAAAGACAAAGTCCGGTGGCAATGCCCAGGTGGGCAACATTGTGCTGGAGCATAATCAACATGATGGTGGACAAAGTAACCATCCACAACAATGAATAACCGTAACCGGCACCGGCAGCAAGATTAGAAGCCCAGTTTCCGGGATCGATAAAGCCCACAGTAACCAATAAACCCGGTCCGATAAATTTCAAAATGTCTAGTCCGCCTAAAATTGGCCGGTAATTTTTGCGGTCAATATCTTTGAAAAGTTTAAACATCCAATGTCAATAATCTATTTGTTTTTATAAAATGCAACTGTCTCTTTGATTCCTTCTTCGTAAGTAGTTGGTTTGAAATTGAACCGTTCATTGAATTTAGTTGAATCAAAATAATAATCAGACTCACTCTGGTAAAGCATTTCAACCGACTCTGAAATCGTTTTATTAAACATTCCGGCCAATTGAATCATCCATTTTTTGAGAACGGAATATCGTGGATCAACTCCAAATTCGCTGGCTGCAATCTCGATAAACCGCTCACCGGTAATTCCGGGATTAAAGGTAGGCATATGCCAGACCTGCTGGTAACAATCATCACTTGTATTCAACAAATTCATTGCTTTAGCTGCATCAATGGTGTATGTGTAAGAATGAACTGTGTTTGCATCAACGAGCCATTGTGCACTTTTTCCATTTTTGTATTTATCAATTGTCATCAAATAAGGAACACTATTTTGAGCAATATAAGGTCCGTATAAATCCGCTGAACGGGCAATAATGGCCTGAAGATTATTACTTTTCATTTCCGTTTCAAGCATATTGGCAATGTTTGCACGGATTTCGCCTTTCTTGCTGCATGGATTGTAAGGTGTTTTTTCGGTCATTTTGCCGTCCACTTTGCCATACATATATACATTATCAAAAAAAATCAGTTTTGCACCTGTATTTTTGCAGGCATCAATGATATTTTTCATAATCTTTGGCCATAGTTCACTCCAGACTTTATGGTCATAAGCCAATCCGGCACAAAGATACACAATATCCGAACCTTTCACACTTTCTAATAATTCGTTGTATGAACTAATATCTGCTTTGAACGTCTCCGTTCCGGGGATTACGTATCCTTTTCGCGAAACAAGTCGTACGCTTTCTTTGGATTTAAGTAATTGATAAGTCAGGGCATTTCCTATTGAGCCGCCTGCTCCTAAAATAGTGTGTTTCATAATTGAAATTATTTAAATAATTATCTTTAATTTTAAAACACATTTTTAAGCGTGTAGTTCGTTAAAATGTTATTTTAATTATACAAACCTGTTTTCATTCATGCAATTGTTGATCATCTTTTCAGTTGTGTTTAAATCAACACGTGTGCCCTTTCGAATATAAAAATATTTTTTTTGGGGTGGTAAAAATTCCTTTTCAGTTATAAAAATCGTTCTAATAAATATTTTACAATCAAACGATTAATTGTTATTTAATATCTTCACAGCTTATTCGGTTTGTTTAAAAATTTCAGGAAATGTTGGATTTTAAAATTAATAGTTTTACATTTGAAGTCTAAAAAAACAATCATAAAAAACAATTTATAAAATGAAGAGTAAAGTAGCCATTGTTCGTTGTAATTCTTATGATGCTGCCGAAGTACAAGCAGCCGTCTCACGCGGTGTAGAACTGATTGGCGGAGCAAGTTCATTTGTCCAAGAAGGCGAGAAAATACTGTTGAAAGTAAACCTGCTGGTAGGCGAAGTGCCCGAAAAATGTGTTACAACTCACCCAAGCGTGTTCCGAGCAGTAGCTGAATTGTTTGCAGCCGAAGGGGCTGTGCTGAGTTATGGTGATTCTCCCGGATTTGGCGCTACAGGTGCTGCTGCCAAAAAAGCCGGTATTTCAGATGTTGCTGACGAACTGAAAGTTGATCTGGCCGATTTCAAAGAAGGACGCGATGTATTTTTCGGTGAAGGCAATCAGAACAAGAAATTCAACATAGCCAACGGAGTACTCGATGCCGATGGACTTATTAGTTTGCCAAAAATGAAGACTCACGGGTTAGAACGCTTTACAGGCGGTGTAAAAAATCAGTTTGGATGCGTGGTGGGAATGCGGAAGGGAGAATTCCACGTAAAACTGCCGGATGCTACCGACTTTGCAAGAATGTTAGTGGATTTAAACAGTTATATAAAACCCCGTCTTTACATTATGGATGGTGTAATGGCTATGGAAGGTAACGGGCCCCGTGGTGGCACTCCAAGAGCCATGAATGTATTGTTATTCTCCACCGATCCGATTGCGCTTGATGCTACAGCCAGCCGGATGATCAACCTGAATCCGCTCTTTGTACCAACTACGCAGGTAGGTGCTGAAACCGGTGCCGGAAATTATAAAGAAGAAGATATTGAAATAGTTGGCGATACATTGAAAGATTTTATATGCATGGACTTCAATGTGGAACGCAGCCCTGTAAAAACCATAAAGAAAGGGAAAATGGTTCAGTTCCTGAATAACCGCCTCGTTGCAAAACCATATATTATTGAAGAAAAATGTACGCAATGCGGAACCTGCGTACAAAGTTGCCCTGTCGAAGGCAAAGCGGTGAATTGGCTTAACGGTGACAAAACCAACCCACCGGTGTACGATTATTCCAAATGCATTAAATGCTACTGCTGCCAGGAAATGTGTCCTGAAAGTGCCATCATACTTAAAAATCCGCTGATAATAAAAGTCGGAAAAATTTTTTAGATTTATCAACAACCATTTACGCATGAAACATAAAAATAGTATATGAGGATTTATTTCTTCCTTTGCGGCTCTTTGCAGTTGTTTTTTTAAATCGCTAGGGACGCAAGGAAACGCTAAGATATGTTTCAATATTTTTTTTCCTTTGCGGCTCTTTGCGCTCTTTGCGGTTGTTTTATTTTTAAACCGAAGGGATGATAAGATACATTAATGTTTTAGTTGTTACATACCGTTTGCTACTCGCTTAATTCCACCATCTTTTAACCTTAGCACATTAAAGTTCAATTAAAAACCTAACTTGCATTTTGAAAGTTTGAGATAAGTAATAATTTGAGCTAAATGAATATCATTTAGACTTTCAACGGCTTTTATCTCAACAATGAATTTGTCTTCTACGATCAAATCCAGTCTAAACCCACAGTCGAGTTTAACATCCTTGTAAATAACCGGTAATGGTTTTTGTGATTCCACATACAATCCTGACTTTACTAACTCATATTTCAAACACACTTCATAAACCGATTCCAATAGACCTGGCCCTAATTCTGTATGTACTTTCATTGCACAATCCAAAACAATACT
>CAIYTJ010000450.1 GCA_903929065.1 uncultured Bacteroidales bacterium
GACAGTATACTTTACATTTACAATACTAAGTGAATATGAAAAAAATTATATTTACTATTATTTTCATTTACTATTCAAATTTCGCATATTGTCAAACAAATTATTTAGTAAAAGAATCTGGAAGTGCAACTGCACAAACTGTATCATACACTCAACAAGTGAAATTTACAAAAACTTCGGGGAGTTGGAATAGTGCTAAGATTATTGATTTTCCTTGCTATAAGGTGATTAATGATGTGATTAAAAATAATTCATTGACATTTTATAATTGTAATGTATCTGTAAATAATGGCGTTTCTTTTACAGAAACAAATTCAACTGATTCTTGGGGCAACTCAAAATCATTAATTAACATGACTTTGCCAAGTTCAATGTCATATAATGATTTTACTCTTACTTTGTCATATTCTTTGGGTACTAAATCGGACATTTCTACGGTTTTCAATCCATCGATAGGTTTTCCTTTATTAAGTTCTGATGTGTGGAATCAAAAACTGTTGGGATATCTTGATCCAACAACCAATATCGAATCAAATAGTACTGAGATTGTAAGTATGGCTTCTAATATTGTAAATGGGGCAACTAACCTTAAAAGTGCAGTTGAATTATTAGCTTCTTGGATTGCCGCAAACATTAAATATCAAGCTACTAGTACAACAGCTTTACAAACATTTAGGAATAAATATGGAAATTGTCAGGGTCAATCATGTCTTATGATTGCATTTTGTAGATCTCTTGGAATTCCAGCCCGTATTGATTGTGGTGATTTTTTTCGTTATCAAATGACTTTACCAGTTGATAGCAGAGGATCGACCATTACAGAAGATCCAGGAACAAATGGAACATTTTCAAATCAGACTGTTGGTCATGCTATATATGAGGTTTATTACCCAAGCATTGGGTGGGTAAGAGGCGACCCGGCAATGACTACCTTAAATTTTGGATGGCCTACCTTTTTAAAATATGCGAGTGTTACAGATCCGGATATAGCAAATAAAAGGACATTTTCGTTTAGTGCTCCCGCAGGAAGTAATTTAAATTTTAGCAGTGCACAATCATTTTCAACAACAGTATCAGGTTTCACGTCATCATTTACTTATTCAAGTACTAAGATGATTTCAGGTACACAAAACAATGCATATATTTTTGAACCCTATGATAACGGAACAAAAACAGGTTTTAATGATAAAGTAACAATAGAGGATGCAAAAACAGGTACTTCATGGACTTTTGGTCAAGTGCCATTGAATACATACTCTATGACAGCTTGTGCACCAGCAAATTTTTATGCGAAGTTTGTGTCAGAAACTACTCCTTTAACTTACTCAACTTCTTTCGATTGGTCAATTGTTTTATATCACTCTGGTGGTGAGTATGTATATGCTCAACAAAATGGAATAATGACCAACACCTATACTCCAAACGATGATGGTGAAGGTTGTTTTTGGCAACCAACCATAGGTATACTACCTGCATACAATTGGGCTTATGACCCATCAGGGAATATTTATGGAAAAGTTACTGTAACCGTTCATATTAATGATGGTGATACTAAATATTATGAAACATCAATTGGTGTTAGTCCCCGTAATGATATACAAAATATTACCTATACAACTGATACCACCGTAAATGGATGTGCTGAACTTAATCTAACCAATGTCAATATAACGGGGACACCTACTGTGACATTTAATACGAATGGTTTGGGAATGACAATTAATGGACCTTTTGAAGCTCCATTAGGGTCGACGCTAATAATTAATCAATAAAAAAACATCAAGTAATAGTTTGTAATCCTTTGATGCCGGCTTTGAATGAGTTTAGGGAAGTACGTTTGAAGTGAAGTAATCTATAAAAACAAATGATATGAAAAAGATAATTTTATTTATGTTGTTGGTACTATCCATAGGCATTAATGCCCAAAAATACGTACCGTTCCCGACTGAAAATGCAGCGTGGAATGTTCGATATATCTCTATTTGGAATACTCCACCTATTGATACCACCCTTCTTAAATATTCATTACAGGGTGATACAGTAATAAATAACATTCAATACAAAAAAATTTGTCGAAATATTGGAACCTACGAACAACCTAAATATATATGGGTTGGCGGGTTACGCGAACAAGATAAGAAAATCTACTATTTAGGAGGAAACTATAATGCATTTGTAAGTGGTCAATTTTATGGACAAGAGAATTTGCTTTATGATTTTACAAAAAAGGTTGGTGATACTGTTAGAATAAATTTTTACTCCTATTATAAAATTCTATCTATCGATTCTGTGAAAATTGGCAGTGAATACAGAAAAAGGTATAAAATTACTGGAGGATACATGCACAATCCCGATTATATTATAGAAGGTATTGGAAGTGTGTTGGAAGGCCTTTTGGGGAGAATTACAGAAATTCCAACTTGTGGGGATTGTTACCAGGACTGGGAATTTGTCTGCTTCAGCCAAAACGACGAAAGTGTATATAAAAACCCGGCTTATGTGGATTGCAATTCTACTCAAAAATGGAGTGAGAAAAAATATCTTGCTGATGATGCGTGTTGGACGTATTTTGAAGGTGTTTACAGGTATCAAACTTATCTGAATGGAGATACCATTTTAAATGGAAAAACTTATAAAAAGGTTTTTAACCGACTGTCAGATATAGAAGGATTTAGGTCTTTTCCAAATAATATAGTACAAGGATATGTAGGTGCAATACGTGAAAGCAGTGGAAAAGTTTTTGCCAATATTGATAATCAAAATCAACAGTTTGGAGAGTTTTTGCTATACGATTTTACTGTTAATAAAGGAGACACTATTCATCGTGCATTAAATAATGGTTCAGAATTGTCTGTAACACGAGTTGTTTACCAGATTGATACGATTGTTCTACTTAATGGAGAAAAACGGAAAAAAATATTTAATAATTATACTAATCCATGGTTTGAAGGCATGGGAAGCCCGGATGGTTTACTTTGGCCAGCATATCCACTTACAACAAGTATGGATGGACCCCCAATATTGATGTGTTTTAAGCAGAATGGTACCGAACTTTACAAAAACACTCAATATTGTCCTAATGGTGACTGTTGTGATTTACTGGCAGGAGTTCCAGAAACCAAGGCAGACTTGAAACGTTCCATACTGCTTCCGAATCCGACCAGGGATGTTGCCATGCTCGAATTTACGAATACGGAAACGCCTTGCAATTCGGTGGAAATAGCAGATGTATTGGGTAAACGGGTGAAAACAATTACCGTGACCAATTCTTCGGAATATAAGTTGGATTTGACGGACTATGCTGCCGGGATTTACTACGTGTTGGTAAAATATAAAGACCGGACAGAGTCGCATAAAATCATAAAAATGTAATTGCTTTATAATTAATGAAATAAATCCTTTATTTCATCATTCACTATGCAACCTTTCGTCGAACCGTATTTACGATTACGTGCATACGTATGCACGAGCTCGTCGAACCGTATGTAAGAATGCGTAAATACGGAAGGACAAAAACAGGCTTTAATTATCTCAATTATAGTAAAAACAATAAAATTATCAACAATTAAATTAAACAAGTATGGCTTTACAATTTAATGTAGTGGAACGACCAAATCCACAAACAAAAGAAAAGAAATGGTATGCTTCGCCAAAACTGACAGGTAAACGTACCTTGAAAGAGTTGAGTAAAGATCTTTCGGGAGTTTCATCATTGTCGGCAGGTGATGTTCAGAATGTAATTTCAAATCTGATTAACGAATTGCCCAAGTGGTTGATGGAAGGCGATAGCGTGAAATTAGATGGTTTCGGCTCTTTCCGTCTCTCGTTTTCGAGCGATGGTGCAGCTACGAAAGATGAAGTCACTGCCAATAACATTACCGACATTCATATCATTTTCGATCCGGATGATGAAATTAAAGCGTTGGTAAAAAAGACAAAAGTCAATCCGGGAGTATAAACTATTATCTGAACTTCGGTTTCTGACAGGGTTTTCAAAAAATTCTGCCAGAACTGGAGTTTTTTTAGCGACGATTCTTACGAATAAATACGCAGGGAAAGATATATAAAGGTGGCGACGAACTGGACAAAAAAAACTGGACGCCAAACGCGA
>CAIYTJ010000451.1 GCA_903929065.1 uncultured Bacteroidales bacterium
AAATAGAAATTAAACATGAAAACTAATTTTATAAATCTATTTTTGCACAGTCAACACATCACACTAATTGAAATTTCAAAACCGAAGATTAATGACTTAAATTGCAATCTAAGAGATTAACAATCTAAATCTAATTGAACTCAATTTAAAATGCAAATGCCTAAAGGTCAAAATAAAATGAATAACACAATTAAAAGAATGAAAATTAAAAAAGTACTTTTTGTCACATTATCCCTTTTGAGTTTTGTTGGTGCAATAGCACAAAACATAACTATTAAAGGAACGGTAAGCGGGGATGGCGAACCCTTAATCGGAGTTACCGTAAAAATTCAGGAATTGCCCAATATCGGTTTAATTACCGATATGAATGGAAATTTCTCACTGCAGGTTCCACCCAAGGGAAAAACTCTTATCGTATCCTATTTGGGTTATCAAGCTCAGAACATTGAAATAGGAAACAAAACAAATTTCAGTATCAAAATGATTCCTACTGATAAAGGCTTGGATGAAGTTGTAGTAGTTGGTTACGGAAGTATGAGAAAACGGGATTTAACCGGTGCTATTACTTCAGTTTCGTCGGATGCAATCGCTGCACGAACACCGGTTAATGCGTTTGATGCCTTGCAAGGTCAGACTACGGGTGTTCAGGTAACAAACTCGAGTGGTAATCCCGGTGCTGCACCCGATATTAGGGTTCGTGGTACTTCAACTTTCGGTGAGGGTTACAAACCTCTGTATGTTGTTGATGGGGTAATCCAGGACAATATTGATGATTTGAACCCTTCGGATATTAAATCGATGGAAGTATTGAAAGATGCTGCATCGGCAGCCATATATGGTTCCCGTTCAGGTAATGGTGTGATTCTGATTACTACAAAATCAGGTACTACAGGACAACCTAAATTTGAAATCAAGTATTTACATAGTCTTGGTCAGAATGGCAGAATTCTTCCACATTCAAACCTACAACAACGGCTTTTTTATGACAAAGAAAAAGCAATATTTGGTGCTTCATTTTTGACTTTTCCCGACACATTGAGTGCTTATGCCAATACCGATGTAGATGTTTTTAAAGCTTTGTTTCGTGTTGCTAAACGTGACCAAATCGATTTTAGTTTTAGTGGTGCAACCGATAAGGCCAATTATTTTATAGGTTTAGGGTATTATAACGAAGATGGAGTTATTCTCAATAGTGGTTACCAACGAATTAGCTGGAGGATGAACGCGGATTATAAATTATCTCCTACCATCACATTTGGGACCAGATTGTCCATGACGATTGGGAATCGTACAGGCTTAACTAATACGGGGTTATTTAATTCAGTTATGATCCGTCCACCTTATTATCCGATTTACAATCCGGATGGATCATTTGTTGCTAACATTAACGGTCAGGCGAACTATGTTGCCATTGCAGTTGATGGTCAAAATCAGAGCCAAACATACAATGCCACCAATTTTAATTATATAGAATTCAAATTTACACCTGATTTTTCATTTAAAACCAATATACAAGGAACATTTTCATTAAATAACACGCAGGTACGTGTACCACAGAGTCAAATTAGTACAACTGGTCTATATACAGGTTCTTCAAACAGCTTGTTAAGCTATAGCTATACGAATGAAAATTATTTTAACTATAAGTACAAATCCTCGAATCATAATTTTAATGCTATGTTGGGTGCAAGTCTTCAGGCATGGTCGGATTTTAAGACAAACCTTAGTGGAGTAGATTTTGCTAATGCTTCGATATTAACCATGAACGGAGCTTCCAGTTTTGATGTTAGAAACACCTATACTACAATATCTGCTCATAATATGGAGTCATTGTTTGGAAGAGTATCTTACACGTATTTAGATAGATATCTTCTAAACTGCAATGTACGTGAAGATGGGTCTTCCCGATTCGGTGCAAATAAAAAATGGGGGCTTTTCCCTTCCGTCTCACTGGGTTGGCGATTTTCGGAAGAAAAATTCTTAAAAGCAGCAAAAAAAGTAATGAACGATGCCAAACTGCGCGTTAGTTGGGGAGTTACCGGTAATGAAGCCATCGGAAACTACGATGCATTGCAACTATATTCGTCAGGGAGTCTATATAATGGCGTAAGCGGAATTGCACCGACGGGATTGGATAATCCAGACCTTAGTTGGGAAACTACTGCACAGTACAACGGAGGTTTAGATTTAGCATTTTTCAATAGCAAGATCAGATTATCGGCTGATGTTTATTTAAAAAACACTTCCAACCTTCTTTATAATGTAAACATACCTGCTGAAACAGGTTTTAATTCCTTACGAAGCAATATCGGAGCCATGCAAAGCAAAGGTGCAGAAATCAATTTGGATGCTACCATCTTTAAAACAAAAGACTGGATGTGGACGGCTTCTTTTAATGTTTCGACAAATAATTCAACTATTGTACAATTAGCAAGTGGAGTTCCATTCTATACCGGTACCAGTAATGCGATTTATGTTCATGAGGGTGGTCGTGTTGGCGAAATCTGGGGGTATCAGTTTCAGGGAGTTTTTGCCTATGATCAATCCAATGCTTTTACGCCTGATTACAAACAGCAATTAACGCCAAATTTTGTGAACGGTGTTTTTAGCCAATATACGCTCAATGGTGTTCCATATACCGGCACTGTCAAACAAAAGTACGACAAGAATGGTACCAGTCCACTTCTTGGAGGTGATATTAACTATCAAGATTTGAATGGTGATGGTATTATTACTGATGCCGATAAGAGTTTACTGGGATGTTCTCAACCCGATTTAACAGGTGGATTTAGTACTATGCTTAGTTACAAGTCTATTTCCTTAACGGCTTCATTTGTTTATTCAATCGGAGGCTCCATTTATAATTCGGCAGAGGAACAACGTAATTTGACAAGTTCGGCAGGTGCAACGCCTTCGCCTGTTTACATTGAGAATATGTGGCTCAATCAGGGTGATGTAACTAATTATCATGCACCAAGGCAGTATACTTTAAGTAATTTGGTGGTGCCTTCAAGTTTTTACATGGAAAGTGCGACATACGTCCGACTTAAATCTTTACGTGTAAATTATATGCTTAATAAGAAATTTACGAAGAAGTTCTTTATGGATAATGTTTCTATTTATGTATATGGGAACAATCTATTAACTTTCTCGAAATTTTCGGGATTTGATCCGGAAATACCAAGTACTGGCGGTGCTCTTACCATGGGCGTATATAGCTTCAATTATCCGCAGAAAAAAGAAATAGGTATGGGCTTAAGTGTTAACCTTTAAAAATTATAGAAATGAATAAAATTAAATATATCGTAATAACTTTTGTCGCTCTCACTTTGTGGGGGTGCAATGATTTCCTACAGATTCAGCCGGTGAGTGACTTAACTGCAAAGTCTTTTTGGCAAACAGCCGCTGATGCTAATACGGGACTTGCAGCCATCTATTATAGTTTTTCCAAAGCCGTTGGGCAAGGTTCTAACTCTGGACCAAACTTGTGGACCATGGGAGAGTTGGCCGGAGATAATTTTTACTATAACAATCCGTTTAGTGCCGCTTATCAAATTCAAATCACTCAAAATCATATTGTCTATGATAATCCGGATTGTAACTGGTCTTATCTATATCAAACCATAGGTCGGGCAAATGCTGCCATTAAATATATACCTGGCATTACCATGTCAAGCACTGATAGAAACAGATTGTTGGCTTCAGCTTACACCTTGAGAGCCTGGTCATACTTCTATCTGGTAAGGGTTTGGGGCGATGTACCTTTGACACTTCAACCTTTTGAATCAAGCTCCGACAGTTTATACCTCAGAAGGACTAAAAAGGAAAGTGTATGTAATGCTATTATTCAGGATTTGTCGCAGGCTGACTTATTGATAACCGGTTCAACATTTGTGGATAAAAAGTATGTCACCAATATGCTTATATATACATTGGAAATGGATGTTTATGCCTGGACACACCAATATGATTTAGTGGAAAAAGTGATGATTGAAAAAGTCAATCCGCTTGTTGCCTCTAATTCAACCAAATGGGGGTTTGGATTCACTACTTCTTCCGGTTTTTCGGCCAATTGGCGTAGTATGTTTTTAGAAACTCCGAAAGTTGCCGGCACTGCTTTACCCAAAGAGATAATATTCTCAATGAATTATAATCGATTGGAAAATGGCACAAATGCATGTCAATCCATGTTTATTACCTCCGGTTCAAATGCTGTTTATTTCACCTCAGGATTATTAGCCGGCTATCTTCCTGCTGATTTACGTCTGGCGGCTTCAGGCAATACCTATATGAGTAAAAAATTTACGCCTGACGGTCAGGCCTATAGTATCAATAATCAGGATAATGATTTGGTAATGTATCGCTTTGCAGATGTTCAGTTGTTATATGCCGAAGCACTTTGCATGCAATCTAAAATTTCTCAGGCAGTTGTAGCTCTGAATGTTACACGGGTTAGATCTGGATTAACTCCCTATATTGACTCAGACTTTGTAGGTCCTACTGATTTATTGAATGCTATCCTTTTAGAGCGAAGATTGGAATTTGTGGGCGAAGGTAAACGGTGGTTCGATTTAATCCGTACCAATACCTATCCCCGAATCGGAAACAGTACAGATGATCCAAACTCCGTTTACTTCCCCATTTTTAAGGATCGATTGCTTCAGAACCAAAACTTATTATTGCCTCCGATTGACTAAATAAACTAGTGAGATAAATGTTAGATTAACGCCAATTTTTTAAAATAAATTTATTATGAAGAAATACTTAATTATAGCTGCCTTTGCATTGGGTTTTGTGTTGCAAAGCTGCCTGCCTCTTATGGATGACTTTCAATACACGCCAAGCCCACGAGAAAACAATATGAAAATGAGTGCATGGAGTTTTATTAACCAACGCGCCGAATTTCAGAGTTTTGTTTCGCTTATCAAAGTGTCGGGAATTGATACTATGCTTTATGCTCAAACAGCAAAAAAATACACCTATTTGATACTGAGTGCAAATGCAGTAGCATTATTGTTAAATGACAAGTATGCATCATCTATTCCCAACATGTCGTCATTAACGGATGTGCAAAAAGCAGATTTAAGAAACCGGTTGCTCTATCATATTATCGATGGTTATTATTATGGTTTGCCGGGTGGTAATCTGGGTTTTGACCCGGTGAATGTTATCACCCTCTGGAAAGATAAAAATGCTGTTATGGTATTGAAATTGGATCAAACAGCAAATCCAACTTATGCATCTTCAACCGATTCTGAATTAAGTGTAAACAGTTATTTGCCACAATCAACATCAACACATATAGCCATAACCAGTAATTTATTTGTTAGCAACGGTGTAATGGATGTGCTTGGAAATTACGCATCGTATGATAATATTAGCCGATAATAACCCCGAAAAATCTATTAAAAATGAAATCTATTAATAAATATGCTTTTAAAAAGCTAGTCTCATTATTATTTATATTGCTTGCCTTTGGGTTATTTATAATCAGTTGTAATCCTGATCCTTATGCTGATACGCAGCCACCAACAATACAGGTCAGGTATGACACCATTTTTGCCGATTTGAATAGCTCGAATAATCCGGCAATTATGTGTGTCGCCAAAACTGAAGCCGGATTCAAAACGGTAAAAGCTTATACCGTTAAAGGAGAAAAAGCTGAATTAGTAAAAGAAATAAGCAGCTTTAAGTCTACTGAAAACAACAATTACTCATTCAGTACATTTATTCTATATACAGCAGAACTCACCAGCATTCGTTTTGAGG
>CAIYTJ010000452.1 GCA_903929065.1 uncultured Bacteroidales bacterium
GCCAGCGATAAAAATACCACATAAAATCCGGCATCAATCAGGAACAACCGGAATGTACGCCCGACAAAAATATACGTAACGCCAATGCTGGTGGAAATCCAGACTATGCTTACGAACAATCCTTTTAAAGCTCCACCCAGAAAATTAGTGTGTTGGCCGACAAACATGGCCAGTGCAATTACCAGTACAACATGAAGTAAACCTGATAATCCGAAAATAACTGCAGGATTTCCGTGATTTCCGTTTCCGTATTTTGAACCGGAATCTGCGCTCCAGGCTTTATTGAATAAAACCGAATGCCACAAAGCGCCAAGTACAAATGATAATACAACTGAAACGGCAACTGCCAACCAGTTGATTCCCCAAAATGATTGAATTAAATGCATAAATGTGAGTTTGAAAGTTTATAAAGTAGAAAGTTATTAAGGTTCACCTAATGGAGTTCTTATTTAAAATTCTTGTTTTTAAAAGTTGAAACATCAATGATTTCCTGATTGTCATTATCGAAAGTCACCGTTACACTGTCTCCGGGATTGGTAACCGGAAAATCGTTCGAAATCTGCGACGAACCGATAAAGATTTTCGGATAGTTTTTCAACGTGAAATAGTAATAGGTATTTCCATTTTTTACATCACCGTTTATTCGGGTAATGATTGATTTAGCAGTGTTTACTAGCGTTTTACTTTTGGTTTTAATCTTATTACCCGATTGATTGAATGCATTTTTATAAGCCATTAATGCTTCGTTCAACGTATTTCCAACGCCAACAATCGTATAATCTTCAATGGCTACCATGGCGTACATTTTCACCAGACCGCCGTTATCTTTAAGGGTCATTACATAAGTCGGGATGTTGTTGATATTATACGGAATAGGCAACGATGCCGAAAAACCTTTTTCCTGTACTTTTCCTTTGGCGGAATTTTGCGCTGCAAATTCGGTCGCACCGCTTTGTTTGTACCAAACCGCTTTTTTTGTACGTGTATTTACCAACACAAAACCAACGGTCGATTCGTCAGCACCAACCGAGGTCAAGCCGGTGTACCAATAAGCATTGTTGTCCTCGCCATAAACCATCGAAACCGGTTCGGTGATTTTGAGTTTGCTTTCGTTCGAGAAATTCCAGTAACCTTTTACGTAATTTCCCCAGTCATTCAACTGGCTTTCAACAAATTCACCCGGTTGAATACGATCAACCCATGCCGGAGTATTTTCAACGGAATATTCGTTGATTTCCCCGGTTTGAGCATTTAAAATTACAACACCTCGAGCATCCTCACCATTAAAACCAATGGTCTTTTTGTATTTCGTAACCACCCAATACGGCGTTCCGGCATCGTCAATTTCAAATGAATAATCGGTTAAACCCGTGTGCCAGTAACCGTGGAAATATAAATAACGTTCCAGATTATCACCAAAATAAGCTTCTGATTGGTATTTAATATATACTTTTTTGCCATTGATTTCCTGAACCAGTTTCACATCACGTTCGTTGCAAGCGTTAACCATCACATAACCGTTGGTGCCCTGCATGTTTTTCTGCCATTTGAAAAAACCGGAATGCATCAGCGGTGCCACCCAATATAAATCGTTGTTCACTTTTTGAATATTGAATGTTCCCAGTGTCACCTGACTTCCCAGTGCCGATTGTGATCCCAACACTTTATCACCCAGCAATTGTGCCAACGGTTGATCTACAACACGGATTTTCTCAATGGAAATGGGCAGCATATGGCTCGAAAGGTTCGATTCGGTCTCTACTTTGCCAATCAAACTGCGGTATTCTTCGGTATGAAAAATAGGCCAGCTGGTTACAATGGGTACAATTATTATATAAACGGCCAAAATCCCAATCAAAATGAATGACGTTTTACCGGGTTTTCCGAGTTTTAAAGTTGGTTGGTTGTTAGTGCCCTGTGTAATGGAAAAAGGATTGTTCAGTAAAACCCATATTCCGATTAAAATCATAAGTAAAACGGCAAATCCCGTGAAACCGAAATTAACTGTCGGCATATACATGTAGACAAGAATTGCTGCTGCAATAAGCACTAAAATTGCATTTCTGAGTTTTTTCATTTTGATTGAATTATTAAATTTATTGGAAGGTGTAAAGATACAATCCTAATTTCAATTAATTATATTTTTAGAAAACTTTTGCTGTTTTTATTGCTGAAATTAAATAAATCAGGCTGAACTTAAATAATTTGTTCAGCCTGTTATATTCAGAATTTGTGAATTTACTTTGCTCTCATTTTATTGTTTTTGGGTTCGTGTGTCAGTTCGGCGAGTTCCAGTTTTTCCATCAATGGCGGAATATACATTCCAAACCTTCCGCGGAGCCCTTTTTTTAATCCGTACCAACCGCCGATTGGATTATTTTCCGATCGTCCCCAGGCTTCAACAGTTTCCTCTTTGGCAGGTTTTTGTTCATCGGCGCTCCCGAGTTCCATCCAGTCCCCACGATATTCAAGCATTGTGTGTAAATCTGCCAGACAACGGTAATCATAAAGCAATGTTGTTGTGCCAACCACGCATACAATAACATCTTTACCGTCTTTCACGTCTTTATACATTTCATATTCCGACGTTAATGGTGGAGTTTTCAGTTTCCACGGATTTTCTTTAGTGCCATCTTGTGCCATAATTTTATTGATTTTTGAGAATTAATTATACTTTAAAATTCTTATTTTAGTTGCCAATAAGATATGAAAATACAAATAACAAAAATAACAATATTGGGAACAATTGA
>CAIYTJ010000453.1 GCA_903929065.1 uncultured Bacteroidales bacterium
ATCAAGAATAGTAGTATGGCTATTTTAATGGTATCCAAAACGAAGAAATCAAGCGCCTCTCCCAGATGGCTTTTAGGCGATAGTTTAAAGACCGAAAAAACCAGCCAATCGGCAAAGAATTGCAACCAGTTGAACATGACGTTGAGATTTATTTAGCAACAGTTGCTGCTTTCAGTGCTATGTGAATTACAGCAAGAGGAATTGCTTTTTTTATCTGAAGTGCCGCAACAGCTACTGTTTTCATTTAGGCTTTCAACAACAGATGTGTTACCAATAGTCGGGAATCCTTTTTGTACCCAACGAATAATGCCATGTTTCATATTGACGACATTATAACCCCGATTAACCAGGAACCCTGCCGCACGAAGGCTTTTGCTGCCATCGCGGCAAACAATAACCAATTCCGTGTCTTTGGGTAATTCCATATAACGATCTTCGAATTCGCTAAGCGGAATATTAACAATGTTGTTAACACCATAAGCCAGTTCAGCTACCTCTGCTCTTTCCCGGACATCTACCAATAATGCACCTCTTTTAACCCATACCTGAGTTGTTGTAGGGCATATTTCCTTTACTAGTGTTTGTGTTTCCATTATTTTTTAATTGATTCAGGCAATTAATAATTGTTTTATTTCATGAACATCCGCAACCCTCCCTTTCACCTTTACTACCTCATCTATCATCAGAACGGGCGTGGTCAACACATCATACTTCATCATTTCCATGATATCTTCTATCTTGGTTACATCTGCCTGTATGCCAGTTTGTTTTATTGCCTCCAATACATTGTTGTAGGTGGTCTTGCATTTCGCGCAGCCCGGACCTAATACTTTGATATGTTTCATTGTACTAATTTTCCACAAAGCTATATGTAATTCGTAGTTCGTAAAATGACGAACGTCAGTATCAAAAAAATTACTCCAAAATTTGATTGAGCAGTTTCTTAGCCAGAGTCCAATTTTCCTTATTAATGCAATATTTTATATTGGGAGCGCTGATCTCTCCCTGAATAAGTCCTGCATCTTTTAATTCATTGAGATGTTGTGAAATTGTTGATTTTGCGATAGGCAATTCTTCGGCCATATCACCATGGTAGCAGCAGGTTTGTGAATGTAGCAGTTGTAAAATAGCTATGCGTACCGGATGCCCCAGTGCTTTTGCAAAGCGTGCTGCCTGTTCCTGATCTTTAGTATAGTATCCGGATTTTGACTTCATTATTGCAGTATTAATGATGTTCGCAAAATTACGAATAACTACTGAGCCAATAAAACACTAATTATTTTTTTTATTGGCAACTGTGTAACAATTGTTCCGAGATAAGGATAGCGGGCATGGTACCTTTATAAAAAAAGAGGATGGCAAAGGTCGTAATATTAGGAGCAGGTATAGCAGGTCATACAGCTGCAGCGCATTTAAGGCGGCAGCTTTCCAAAGAGCACGAAGTATTGGTCGTTTCTCCAAACAGGAACTACCAATGGGTTCCTTCTAATATCTGGATAGGTATCGGTCGGATGGAGCCTAAAGATGTGATCTTTCCATTAGAGCCATTGTATAAAAAGAAAGGTATCGGCTACAAACAGGCAAAAGTGAGTTCCTTTCATCCGGAAGGAAGTGATACTGAACATAAGCCTTTCGTAAGGGTCGAATATGTTTTTGGTGAACAAAAAGGAATTCAGGAAGATATTACTTACGACTACCTGATAAACGCGACTGGCCCGAAACTGGCGTTTGACCTAACAGAAAACTTATTACCAGGAACAAATAAAACTTACTCGGTTTGCACTTACGACCATGCCGCTCATGCCTGGAGTGGGCTAAAAGACTTGATCGGGAAGTTGAAAAACACTAATACCACAGCCAGAATCCTTATTGGCACCGGACATCCAAAGGCTACCTGCCAGGGTGCTGCTTTTGAATATATTTTGAATGTGGAGCAAGAATTACGCAGAAATAAGGTGAGAGAACAAGTGGAACTGACCTGGATTTCGAATGAATATAAGTTAGGTGATTTCGGGATGGATGGAATGTTAATGCGTGTTTCGGGAAAACCAATGAAATCAGACGAGTTGGTTGAAATGGTATTCGCTGACAGAGGGATAAAATGGATTTTAGGAGCCGGTGTAACTAAGGTGGAAGAAGGGAAGGCGTTTTATGAAAATCTTGATGGCGAATTCAAAACAGAGGAGTTTGATTTTGCTATGCTCATTCCTGCGTTTTCAGGTCACGGCTTCAAGGCATATGACAAGGCTAATAAAGACATTACTGAGAAATTGTTTAAAGGGTTTATGATTGTTGATGCAGATTATAGTTCTAAACCCTATGAGGATTGGACAGTTCAGGACTGGCCAGAAACTTATCAGAATCCTACCTATCAAAACATATTTGCGCCCGGTATTGCATTTGCACCGCCACACTCCATATCCAAACCTCGCAAAAGCAAAAATGGCACTGATATATTCCCGTCACCTCCAAGGACCGGGATGCCTTCAGGAATTACTGCAAAATTAGTGGCCGACAACATTATTGATTCTATAACAACTGGATCAGAATCAAGGAAGCACAAAGGGTCACTCGGTAATATGGGCGCAGCCTGCATTGCTTCATCCGGGTATGGATTACTTCAAGGTAGTGGTATTAGTATCACAACCTTCCCTATTGCTCCAGACTATAAAAAGTATCCTGAATCCGGTGGGCGAGATTTGAACAAGACAATCGGGGCGCTTGGCCTTGCTGGCCATTGGGTGAAACTTTCGTTACATTATGCATTTATATACAAGGCAAAAATGAAACCTTTCTGGTGGTTAATTCCAGAATAAAATTCAATATCATGGCAAAGAAAATAAGTCGTTTTGAAAAGTTTGTAATGAAAAATCCGTTCATACAGTTTTATATGTTTCTGTATTTGAACGTAAAAATACTTAGCGTGGTAGCTCATGGACATGGCGGCACCAGATAGTATGGAGTAATTTAATTCACTTGTTATGGTATCTTTGAGTTTACCGCCATGACGAGATATTTAATTTACTCATCCAGTTTTACTGACAGTATGGATTGTTATAGTTGAGCACAATTTGATTTTCACCTTCCTAAGAAAACAGCTACTTTATAATATTGATAATTCCATTTTACAAAATGAAAATTCCTGCATCAAAAGATATTTTATTCGTAAGCATTCAGTTTTTACTTCTAATTATCTATTTTATGCCATTCCCGATTTCTGCATTTCAATCAACCTATTTCTTCAAATACTTTTCGTTATTTGTCGCTCTCATAGGTCTACTGGTTATTGCACTTGCAATATTACAACTGGACAAAAATCTAACTCCATTTCCCTCACCAAAAGAAAATGGAACACTAATTCAAACCGGACTTTATAAATTCGTCAGACATCCGATTTATTCAGGCATAATTTTATCGACTATCGGCTTAGGATTTTTTTACGGAAGCATGTTTAAAATAAGCATTGGAATTATTTTATGGGTTCTCTTTTTCTTCAAATCAAAATATGAAGAAACCATGCTTTCAAAGCATTTTAATGAATATGAAGCATACACTAAAATAACTAACAGATTTTTTCCTTTTCTCTAAAAGTGATTTTCCTTCAATAAAATTAATTGTTGTGTACCGTTTGCTGCTTCGGTATGAAGTCTCGTTTGAGATCAGGTTAAGTGTGCTTATTTCACACGAAATCTATTCCCTACCTGATCCAAAACTATCCAACTAATTTTACTTGAATTACTGAGATCATTGTAACTTTTGACTTTACAGAATTTGAAATCAGGCAAGCGGCTTCTGATTTTTGTAATACTCTTTCAGCTTTTTCACGGTCCTTTTCATCGGTAATGGTTACTGTAGGTTCAAGAATAATTTCACTCATCATGAATTTTCCATCCACCTGCTCTAACCATTGTCCGGTATGCGGCCAGAAAATGGAACTACAGGTGGGGTTTTATTATGGGACGGGCTATGTTAGCTATGCGCTATCAGTAGCGCTGTTTGTATTTAATCTTGTTTGGTATTGGGCAATTTTCGGTTTATCGTACAAAGACAATAGCATTTTTTACTACCTGATAACTTCTGTAGCAGTTGTTATAGTTTTGCAACCGCTGATAATGAGATATTCCAGGGTTCTATACATTTATCTGTTCGTGAAATATGGCAGTCATTCTATAAAAAGCACGGCAGATGCAAAGACACATGAGTTAGTGCCAAGAAATATAATGGCTGAAAGAACTGAAGTTTAATTTTTTGCAAAATAAAGAAGGCCTTTTTTGCCCTCGTTTTTCCCCTTATCGGGAATAGCTATGTAGTCTTAATTAAGTACACTACCAGAACTATACTCGTTATTAGAATAAATCCTGCAATAATGTATATCAGACCGGAAGTGTGGTAGTAAGTACCTTTGTTAAGCTCCTTTTTTGTTTTGCTATATCTCATAACTGAAAGTAGCAGGCTTATTGCACCCACTAGCACAAGAATAATACCTATTGGAGCTGAAAATCCATATTGGTGAATAGTCGATTCTTTCCCAAGAACTAAACTGATTTGTTTAATGAACAGTGAGAATTTAACCACAACAAATCCGAATGCCATGATACCGATACAAGTGCGGATCCAAGCCAGAAGCGTCCTTTCATTTGCTAAATGATCACTTACATTTTGTTTCTTTTCTTCGGAATCCATTTCGATATTTTGTAGCTATAAATAATTTGATCAAAACCGTACCCGCAAACTGCTAATCATATCAATGTAGCATCTCAATGACATTCCTACCAAGTTTCAAAATACCTTTTTGCTCCATTGTCCGCAGTAATCGGCTAATCGCTTCACGGTGTGTATGCAGTTCATCGGCTATTTGCTGGTGAGTTATATAAATTGCTTTGGTATTTGCTGCTCTTGCCCGTTCCTGCAAATAGTGCATTACCTGCTTATCCATGTTGCTGAATGCAATAAGATCGATCACCTCAATAAGCTCTGCAAAACGATTGCTATAAGTACTGTTCACAAATGCTTTCCATTCTGGGTATTTAAACCAATCTTCAACTAAATTTACAGGTATCTGAAGTATTTCAGTATCTTCTTCAGCGATAGCTTTTATCATACTTTTTTTATGCGCCTGGCAGCAATTTATAGCCATTGCGCAAGTCTGACCAGGATATAGGTGATATAAGAATATTTCATCTCCTTCATCATTTTGTCTTACTATACGTAGAACACCATGCTGGACAATTGGAACAAAATACACCTCTTCACCTGGTGTCATAAGTACCGTATCCCTTTTTATGGATTTAACCTTTGCAAACCTTTTTATCTCATCTAATATTTGGGGATCTGTAAAGACAGTTTTGTTCATAATGTTTTCATTTTTTGATCATTGCCTAACAATCTATAATGCGATATGCCATATATCCAGCAGCCAAAGTAACTATGAAAATAGAGATTATTGGCTCCTAAAAGTATATGCTAATTTTTAATCAAACGAACACGGAGAACCTTAAATCAATTCCTTTTAATCGCCTTAACTCGCTTCTGTAAAACAAAATTCTAATTTGGTGCTCGGTTCATTTCTCGTTTCTCTGAATTTCGGCCTGTTTCATATAGTTGCAAGCCTTCATGGTCTGGCTTGCCAGAACAAGCCTCTATTGAGCCAGGATAGTAGCTATTGGGGAGACTTCAATCCGATACCATGATTTTTTCTTAAGATACAAGAAATGTGGCCGTCCGAAAGGTCATTTGACCTTTTTGAATATCGTTAACCTGTATTTTTTTGATTTAATAATTGTAAAAAATCGTTGCTTCTGTATTTATTTGAAATACCTGAAAACTACCGAAGTGACTTTCAACTTAGCAAAAATTGTGAGTTGTATTGCGTGCTTGTAAAAAGGAGAGGGGTAGTTTTGAAACTAAAATATTAGTAACAATAAATAGCTTGCAGTGCAACTTGCAGTAAAGTTGTCTCCAAAGTACTTCTGGCTGAATGTTTAACTTAAGGCATCAAAAACGCAATATTTGTGTTTAAAATCAGCTTCTTTGCTTGACAGACAAGCATTTGAATTATCCTAACATTGCTTTTTTTGCATCAAAAAGATAACTTCCAACGCCTTCTCTTAATCAGCGGGTCCAGGGTTCGAGTCCCTGAGGGACCACTTGTAGTATCTTGAAAGCCTTGCCCAGCAAGGCTTTCGTCATTTTATAGGGCTTGCTGGTGGCAGTTTAGGTGGCAGTTATTCAAGTTCGTTTTTTTCATTTTCTAATGAATTTATCTTTTCCACAAAATCAA
>CAIYTJ010000454.1 GCA_903929065.1 uncultured Bacteroidales bacterium
ACTACCGGCATTCACAAACATTGGGTCAGCCGTAATTTTATGTGCATCAGCAGGCTCTGTTGAAGGATGTACACCAAAATAACAATTATAATCGATATTTCGTGTATAGCCTGAATTTGTATATCCGTAAATGGCAGAAGTACTGTTGTTATAAATTATATTATTGTTGAAGCTATAGGTACGAGTTCCTGCTCCGGTATTTCTTTCTGAAATAATAATTGGCGACTGATCTGCAGAAATATAAACCGTATTGTTGTAGATATTTAAGTCGGTTACGGGATAATTTACACAAAATATATTACCATGGTCGTTCTGACTGATATTATAACGACAAATCAAGCTGTCATCTTCCTGAACGGTACAGTTCCAGAAAAGTCCGTGAGCATTATCATGGCTGTAACTGTATTGCCAAATGGTGCCCGGTGAGCGTAAATCAGCATCGTAAAGGCTTCCATCATAATCAGGTGAATTGTTCGAATAACCTTCGTTGTACTGAAAAACGGTATTTAAGCAACTGCATGAAAAAATGGTATTACCGGTAATTCCATTGGCAGTATTATAACACAAATTATGTTCCACAACACCACCATCAAAAAGCCTGATAATCATCGCATTTTTTGAAATGTTGTAAATAGTATTGTTTCTGACAGCTGCATTGGTAATTTTCATGGCAGCCCATTCAGGTGTTCCGGGTTGGAAACCATCACCGGAAACACACTCAAAGATAAGTCCCTGATTATCGCAAGACTGAATGGTACAACCATCCACCAGAATATCATTAAAATGTGATGCAACACTTGCCACACTCACAATTGCAAAACCAATTCCACCGGTACGTTTGTTAGCGCGGGTTTGACCTACTGTTCCTTTGATGTTGTGAACATACAATCGTTTCAGATAAATATGATTTGCAGTTCCGTAATCGCTGATTTCAATTCTCACACCACGTCTGTCACCAGCTGAAGATGCATTATTTACAATTTCCAAATCATTAATTTCCCAATATTGTTGATTATACAAATAAACCACTCCGGTTCCAGTCATTCCTGCACCATCAAAATAGGGCAGGTTGCCGGTTCCATAATTATCTATCACTATCGGTAAACCATTACTTCCTGAACCTTTGGGATAAAGTTGGCCTGTCCACGTACAACCAGATTTAAACAGAATAGAATCTCCGGCAGCAAAAGTTGTAGCATTTACTTTTGATAGTGATTTCCATGCCAACGTAGTGCTGTTTCCGGTGTTTGAATCATTTCCTCCAACTGCATCGATATAATAATTTTTGGCCGTAATTCCGAATGAAATAAATAATGATAAAATAGATATAGAAATTTTTGTGTTAGACATTGATTTGTTTATTTGTAGTATATAAATTTATAATTTATTGTTTATCAATCAATTTGTGAAGTTGATCAACCAATAAATACAAGCCGGGTTGCATCATCGGTCCATGAGCGAAACCCTGTAATTCAAAAAGCTGAGTTTTTGTATGTCCGTTCAGTTTCATCATTCGTGCTAAGTATGCATTTTCTTCATATCTTCCTAAAAGTTCCAGTTCGCGGTCGCCGGTAATTAATACAAGTGGTGGTAAATCATTTCGCACATGAAATAATGGGGCAAATTCGTCAATAATAGGCTGTGTGTCGCGTATTCCACGTTCTTTCCGAATGGTGAAATGTGTAATGGTTTGTGGACTTAAAGGTAATAAACCTGCAATCCGGTTGGCATCAATATTGTATTTCGCCAGCCACTTTTTATCCATTCCCACCATTAAATCCAGGTAACCACCGGCCGAATGTCCCGAAAGATATATTTGGGAAGGATTACCTCCATATTTTTCAACATTCATGAAAGCCCATGCCACTGCAGCAGCAGCATCTTCTATAATTTGTTTACAAAGAACGTTGGGACTCAGCCGGTATTCAATTCCAACTACAGCAAAACCTTGATTCTTTAATTTTTCAGGAATCTCCTTTTTTCCACCTTTTAAACTGCCACCATGAATCCATATGAGTGTGGCAAATGCTTTTTTATTTACAGGATAATAAAAGTCCAACTGACAGTTTTTGATGGCATAATTATCTAATTTTTCTGCTTTTGCATCGCGATATGGAATTGATTTATCAATACGATATTCGTATTTTGTTGTGTCTTTCGGTTGGTTCTTCTGACCTGAAACAATTAGAGAACATAATAGAAGTAATAAAAAGAAAGTATTTTTTTTCATATTGAAAAGTTTAAAATAAAAATCACGCAAAGTCGCGAAGACGCTAAATTAGAGATTTTTTGCGGCTTTGCAGCTTTGCGTGAAAATTTTATTTAGTAGCCTGTATTCTGAGGGAAGTTGGCAGCACCCATTTGGTCAATTTGTGTTTGAGGGATTGGCCAGCGAACGTGGAAATCTTTTATATTGATTCTAACGGTTGTGTCATTCAACATGACAGTTGTTCCTTTTTTGTAATATTCACCGCCATATTTTTTTACTCTGTCAATCAAAAGGCCGTTACGTTTCAGGTAGAACCATCGATCACCTTCGAATGCCAATTCACGGGCATGCTCATCTGTGATCATATCCTGAGTTATAGTTCCAGCAGCGACTGCAGTATTTCCAGCACGAACCCATGTTTTGTTGTAATAATAGGCTGTACTGTCCGCTTTTCCTAAATGAAGGTAAGCCTCGGCTCCCATTAAATAGGTTTCACCCAATCGATAGATAATAATATCTTTAAATGATTGCGTTTCAGATGGTGAAATCCGTGTCCACGAATCATTAAATTTAGTACACATTGGGTGTAAATTCAGGTACTGAGCAGCATTTGTAACAACAATGGTATCACCGAGTTTTTTACCCGCAGGTAATGTTGAAGCCAAATTGTATGTCCATGTCAATTTATAAAATGCTTTATACCGTGTATCTTTAGTTTTGTCATACAAACCAATCAGGTAATTGTTCGGAAATATACGTCCCCATGGATAACCTCCCGATGAGAAATCAATAGTCATTCCTCTTTCCTGATTGTAAAGCGGTGTGAAATGAAGTGCCATTCGATGTCCTGAAGTAGAACCTGTAGTTGGACTTACATACCAGCCACCGATACCTTTACTCCATTGTGAAGTTAATATTGATTCAGAATGATTTAAATCGGCACCATTGAAAACATCAGCTGTATTTGCAAGTAGACTGTATTTTCCACTTTTTTCAATAGCATTTACCTGATTGGCTACTTCCTGCCAGTTTTGTTGAGGATCGCCAATATAATTACCATTGTATTTGTAAGAAGCAAGCCAGGCTGCTACTTTAGCTTTAATATGACGTGCTGCACCTTGTGTAAAACGTCCTGGTTGAGTGGTTGTCCATGATAAATGAGCAATGGCATAATCCAAATCTGAAGTGATTAATTTGAAAACAGAATCCGGAACTGCGGGTGCAAATTTCACCGAATCATTTACATTTTGTGGAGTAACCACACGTGTTGTCAGGAAAACCCGATCGTATTTTCTGATTAACCAGAAATACGAATGAGCCCTGAAAATCTTTGCTTCGGCTAATGCCTGAATAGCGGTCGGATCTGTCATATTTACTTTGTTTGCTGTTGCAATTACTAAGTTAGCATATCCTATTAACGAATATTCCTGTTGCCATAATGCTGCCACGTTGGGTGTTGACGGAAGCATGGTGTACCGACCAAATTGTGGAATACCTGTACCTGAACGACAAACTGAAACATCGTCACCAATTAGCATATTTGTCCATAACGTAGTTTCTGTATCTGAATTAGTACGGAAAATCTCTCTGTCTCTTTCATACATTGCTAATACAGCACTTGCCATTCCGGCAGGAGTTGAAGTAATAAAGTCATTTGTAATCTGAGTATAAACTTTTTCGTTTACCAAATCGGTGCAGGATGCAGCTCCAAGCAATACTACAACCGGAAAAATTAAATATATTATCTTTTTCATTTTCTTATTATTTTAAGTCTGACAAAATTATTTTTAAAATCAGAATGAGGCATGCAATCCAATAGTTAATACTTTTGGTTCAGGATAAGCTCCTGCACTTGCTTCAGGACTGTAAGACAAATATTTGGTAAATGTCACCCAGTTAGTTGCTGAAGCATAAATCCTGAGTTTGTTGATTTTTAAACTGTTCAATAATTTCTTCTCGAAATTATAGCCAATAGTTATATTTCTCAAACGGACATAGGAAGCATCCTGATAAGCAATTGTCGACAAATAGTTCAATGTTGTAGTACGTGGGCGTGGTGCTGTTGTTGAAGGATTATCCACAGTCCAGTAGTTTTCTTTAATACCATTCAATAAACCTGACAATCCACCTCCAGAGTTTGCGTCATATAAATAAGGATTTAAACGGGTTGCTCCCTGAACGGTATAAAGGTCAAATGAAAATTCAAGACCTTTCCAAATTAAAGTGGAAGACAATCCACCAACCCATTTAGGGTCACGGTCAACAACAACACGGTCGTTGGCATTAATAGTGTCGTTATGATCCACATCTTTAACTAAAACGTCGCCCGGTTGTGGTTTTACGGTATAATAAGTCTTTACGGTATCACCCTTCTGCATAATTTTAGAGAACTGATAATCATAATAAACATTTATATTATGACCAACAAACCAGCCGTTAGCAACATCATTTACCGGATTTCCGTTTGCATCTTTCATTCCGTTTAATGATATGATTCTATTTTTATTGGTTGAAAAATTAACGCTAACAGTCCATGTAAAATCTTTTTCCTTAACTGGTGTTGCACTTAATGATGCTTCAAAACCCTGATTTTGAACTGAACCTACATTTGCCCATTGCAATAAGTAACCTGTAGTTTGTGGTAAAGATCTCAATTGCAATAAATCAGTTGTAAGCGAATTATAAAATTCTATTGTACCACTAAGCCTATTATTCAAAAATCCAAAATCAAATGCTGTATTGAGTGTGGTAGATCTTTCCCACTTCAGATTAGGATTTGCTAATGTTGTACCCGGAAGGTATCCAATAAATGGATCACCGGTTCCAAACTGCATAGTAACTGAACTTGCAAGGGATTGTGATCCGTACGGTGGTATTGCTCTATTTCCTACCGATCCATAACTCGTTCTGAACTTTAGGTTAGATAACCATTCAGTATCTTTCAAAAAATCTTCTTCCGATAATCGCCATCCGAAGGAGCCAGCGGGAAAATATGACCATTTATTATTTGCTGCAAATTCAGAAGCACCATCAAAACGAGTTGAAAGAGAAAATAAATATTTATCTTTTAAATTATACCTTATGCGGCCCATAAATGAAACCACATTATCTGGTGAAATATCATGAATTGGTTGATATACTTTTGCTGCCGATTTGATATTATCATATTTTAACTCATCAGAAGCAAAACCTGAACCGGACATTTGATCATTTACAGTAGTACGAGTATCATTGGCCTGAACAATCGTAAAATCCAATTTGTTGTTTTTATTAATATTCCAGTCGTAAGTCAAAATATTTTCCAGCAGATAAGCATTATAATTATTATTTATCAATGTTGCCATTCCTAATACTGCCATTCCTTTTTCATGTAATGAAGTCAAATATATACCCTCTTTGGAATAAACACTATTTAAACTTGCATTTAATCTGTATTTTAATCCTTTTATGATCTCCCACTCTACAATACCATTCAACACAAAATTGTTTTTCACTGTATTGTCAAAATGATTGGCATTATTCCAAAGAGGATTGTATTTAGAATCTTCGAG
>CAIYTJ010000455.1 GCA_903929065.1 uncultured Bacteroidales bacterium
ATATAATCCAGCAACCGTTGGTAATGGGTGATGACAATACTTGCATTATCCTGCCGTTTCAACTTGTTCACACCGTTTGCCACAATGCGCAACGCGTCAATATCCAAACCTGAATCAGTTTCGTCAAGAATTGATAACCGTGGGTCAAGCATTGCCATTTGAAAAATCTCATTCCGTTTCTTTTCACCACCCGAAAAACCTTCATTCACTGAACGATTGGCCAGTTTATTGTCCATTTCCACCAACTCTTTCTTTTCACGCATCATTCGTAAAAAATCAGTAGCCGAAATCGGTTCGAGATTTTTATATTTGCGGTGTTCGTTTACAGCGGTTCGCATGAAATTAACCATACTTACACCCGGAATTTCCACCGGATATTGAAAACTGAGGAAAATCCCTTCGCGGGAACGGTCTTCAGGAGATAATTCCAATAAATTTTTACCGTAAAAACTCACTTCACCTTTTGTAACTTCAAAAGCCTGATTACCCGAAAGTACGGAAGCTAATGTTGATTTTCCGGCACCGTTAGGTCCCATAATTGCGTGAATTTCACCCGGACGCACCGTCAAATCCAATCCTCTTAATATTTCCTTGCCATTGATACTGGCGTGTAAGTTTTTAATTTCAAGCATATATAAAATGTCTATTGTCTGGAGTCAAAAGTCCTGAGACTTGTATGATTAAATGTATATTATAAATTGGCAAATTAGCATATTAGCATTATCATCCAACACTTCCTTCCAACGTAATTTGCAGCAATTTTTGTGCTTCTACGGCAAATTCCATTGGTAATTGGTTCAGCACTTCTTTGGCATAACCATTTACAATCAATCCCACCGCATCTTCAGTAGAAATACCGCGTTGGTTGCAATAAAATATCTGGTCTTCGTTGATTTTCGATGTTGTTGCTTCATGTTCCACAATGGCTGAATCGTTATTCACTTCCATGTATGGAAACGTGTGAGCTCCGCACTTATCGCCGAGGAGTAAACTATCGCATTGTGAGAAATTGCGGGCATTTTCGGCTGCGGGATTCACCTTCACCAAACCGCGATAACTATTTTGTCCAAAACCGGCTGAAATTCCTTTTGATAAAATATGACTTCGTGTGTTTTTGCCAATATGAAGCATTTTGGTACCGGTATCGGCTTGCTGGTGATGATTGGTTACCGCCACCGAGTAAAATTCGGCAGAAGAATTATCGCCAAGCAATATACAACTTGGATATTTCCAGGTAATGGCAGAACCGGTTTCAACCTGTGTCCACGATATTTTTGAGTTTTCGCCTTTGCAAATTCCTCGTTTGGTAACGAAATTATAAATACCACCTTTTCCGTCTTTATCACCGGGATACCAGTTTTGTACGGTGGAATATTTTACCTGCGCATTTTTCAAAGCCACAATTTCGACAATAGCAGCATGAAGCTGGTTTTCATCGCGCATAGGTGCCGTACAACCTTCGAGGTACGAAACGTAGCTATCTTCTTCAGCAACAATCAACGTTCGTTCAAACTGACCTGTATTCGAAGCATTTATGCGGAAATAAGTAGAAAGTTCCATCGGACACCGAACGCCCTTTGGAATAAATACAAAAGATCCATCGCTAAAAACAGCCGAATTCAGCGTTGCATAAAAATTATCGGTATAAGGTACCACAGAAGCCATGTATTTCTGAACCAAATCAGGATGATTTTCAACGGCTTCGCTGAATGAACAGAAAATAATTCCTTTTTCAGCCAACGCTTCTTTAAAAGTGGTTTTCACAGAAACACTGTCCATAACTGCATCCACAGCCATGCCGGACAATGCCATTTGTTCTTCCAGCGGAATACCCAGTTTGTTGAATGTTTTTATCAGTTCAGGATCAACTTCATCCAGACTTTTTGGTACATTTTTGCGTGGTGCAGCGTAGTAGGAAATGCTTTGATAATCAATTTCAGGGATATTGAGATGTGCCCATTCCGGCATTTTCATTGTCAGCCAGTGGCGGTATGCTTTCAGTCGGAATTCAAGCATCCATTCCGGTTCATTTTTCTTTTTTGAAATAAGTCGAACCACCTCTTCACTGAGTCCGATGGGAATAATATCCGTCTCAATATCAGTGGTAAAGCCGTATTTATAATCACTCGTGGTGACTTGTTCTATAATAGTTTCTGACATAATATTCTTTCAATTTCAAATTAAAAACTTTACTGTTTCGGATGAATTGCAAATTTTTAATTTTTGAGCTGCAAAGGTACAAAAAAAATACATTTTTTCCTGCAATTTCCATTGCCTGAATCCAGTAAACTACATAACACCCCAGAGTCGTTTTTGTTTTAATAAAATCAATCATGAATTTTTTAAACAAAAAAGAGGAAAAACCGACCGATCAGCTTTTCCTCTTTTTTATGTATTTCCCGATAAATCAATGCCCAACAGTGACAGCCAGGATAAATTTATAATTCGAATCCAGATTCATGGTTTTCAACAGTTCAGCTTCCTTTGCACCTGCCCGAGTGACACATTTCAAACCTTCTGAAGCACAATACAAGTAAACATTTTGACCGCAAAAACCGGAATCCATCATGGCCATATTAAAATTATCTGTTGGACTTCCGGCTTTTGCAATCAGAAGAATATTGAGTGGAGCTGTATCAACATACGTTTGTTTGCCGGCCAAATTGCGGAAATCGCCCTTCACAACAGGCTCCAATTGATGTTTTTTCGGATTATAGAAATAAATTCCATTTGCCAAAACGGCATAAGTTTGTAACGGATATTGTCCCATGGCCGACGGTACGGTGCGTTTTCCGTTGGGGCGGTTTATTCCGTTTGCCACCCACATAATTTCCGATAAATGTTTGAGCGAAAGATTGCGTGAGGCAAACTCACGATCGGTTTTACGATTTGAAATAGCTTGCATAAGCGGCCTGCCACCTTTAAGGTCGGGTGCAAGTAATTTAATGGTATCGAAATTTGAGAGAACTAATGTTTCATCTGATAAACTCACTTTTGTTTTTACAGGTGATTGAGCTGTGGCAAAAGCCGCCACCATCATGAATAGGGCTAAAAATATCTGTTTCATATCTGAATTATGGTTGAATGGGTTGATAAACCGCAAATTTACAACTTTTTGATGTAATTTTGTGTTTTAATGCCACCAAAACTCATTAACAATGGAATATATTCCTGCAAAGCCGGCAACTCTCGGATTAATTCAACTTACCGACATTGATTTACGCGAAATTGTTCCGTTTATCGACTGGACTTTTTTCTTTATGGCTTGGCGCATGTCCGGAAAGTACGAAGGAATTGAAACGGTTCATGATTGCCTTTCGTGCAAAATGACCTGGTTGCAGAATTTTCCTGAAACTGACCGACCCAAAGCCGAAGAGGCACTGAAATTATTCAAAGATGCCCAAGAAATGCTTCGTCGTTTTTTGGACGAAAAGATTGTTTCAATACATGCAAGTTTTGGCATTTATACCGGTTTTTCTAAAGAAGACAATATTTATATTCAAAATGATACTCAAACCGTTGTTATTCCAACTCTTCGCCAACAACATCCTGCAGTCGACGGATTTTGTTATTCACTCGCTGATTTTTTAGCCGGAGAAAACGATTATGTGGGCGCATTTGCCACCACTGTTTCGGGCGTTGAAGCATTTGCCGAAAAGTTTGATAAGGAAGACGATGTTTACGATTCAATTTTAGTGAAAACCTTATCCGACCGGCTTGCCGAAGCCGCCGCAGAATGGTTGCATTGGAAAGTACGAAAAGAATATTGGGGTTACGCACCGGATGAAGATCTTTCGGTCAAAGAAATGCTCAAGACGCAATACAGCGGCATTCGTCCGGCTGTTGGTTATCCTTCCCTACCCGACCAATCTATTATTTTCCTGCTGGAACCGCTTCTTAAATTCAACGAAATTGGCATTCAACTCACCGAAAACGGCGCTATGTTTCCAAATGCGTCGGTGTGCGGTTTGTATTTCGCTCATCCGCAGTCGAAATACTTTATGATTGGCAAAATTGACCAAAATCAGTTCGAAGATTATGCCCGCCGCAGCGGAAAATCTCCCGAAGTTTTGCATAAATGGATGGCAGCGAATCTCTAATTGAGATTTAGCTTCGCGTTATTCATTGTTATTCACTTCGTGTTATTAGTAGTTGAAAAATATCGCAACCGAAGGGAGCAAATAACTATGAATAACGCCTCAGGCAAATAACATATTCAGATAAGCAGTTTATCTTATTGGCACATTAGCATATTGGCATATTTTATGTATTTTTGCACTCTCATTATCAATCAAAATTAATGCGCATCGATATTATCTCCGCCGTACCCGAATTGTTGGAAAGTCCGTTGAACTATTCCATCGTAAAACGTGCCAAAGAAAAAGGCTTGGTGGAAATTTATGTGCATAATCTCCGAGATTACACCACCAACAAACACCGTCGTGTGGACGATTATGCCTTTGGTTTCAGTGCCGGCATGGTGATGCAAATTGAACCTATTGATGCGATAATCAGCAAACTGAAAAGCGAACGCACTTACGACGAAATAATTTATACTTCACCGGATGGAGAAAAATTTGACCAGAAAATGGCGAACCGTTACTCCATGTCCGAAAACCTGATGATTCTTTGCGGCCATTACAAAGGCATCGATCACCGCATTCGCGAACATTTGATTACCAAAGAAATTTCTGTCGGTGATTTTGTACTCACGGGCGGCGAACTTCCGGCAGCCATCATGGCAGATGCCATTGTGAGGTTGATTCCGGGAGCAATCGGCGACGAACAATCGGCTTTGTCCGATTCGTTTCAGGATAATTTATTGGCACCGCCCGTTTACACAAGGCCGGCAGAGTACAAAGGCTGGAAAGTGCCGGACGTTTTGCTTTCAGGTCATCAGGCCAACGTGGACGAATGGAACCACCAGCAATCGGTGGAACGAACAAGAAAATTGAGACCAGACATACTTGATTAGCAATTAGACAAACTCAATATGGAAAACAATTTAATATTGTATTATTTTGGAATTATAAATTTGCTCAGTGGTGTGCTATTCATTATTGACAAAAATTCTGCTGCAAAGAACCGTCGTAGAATACCTGAAATGACTTTGCACTTTCTCGAATTTATGGGTGGCGTTTTTGCAATTTTTATATTGATGTATGTTTTAAGACACAAAAACCGAAAGTTCAAATATTATATGTGGACATGGGTTTTGGTTATATGGTGGATTATCATTCTTTTGATTTTCAATTATGATTTTATGTCCTGGACTTTCATGATAAATAAGAAACACTAATTAATTTCTTCAAATGATTTTATCAAATTAATATATGACAAAAATTAAAGCAGGCGTAATTGGTGGCGCCGGATATACTGCCGGAGAATTATTGCGGATTTTGATTAACCACCCGAATGTTGAAATCGCCTTTGTAAACAGCAGCAGCAATGCCGGAAATCCGGTTACCGACGTTCACAGCGGGTTGATTGGTGAAACTCATTTGGTATTCACGTCCGAATTACCACTGAATGAAGTGGATGCACTGTTTCTATGCTCGGCTCATGGCGACAGCAAAAAGTTTTTGGAAACCAATGAGATTCCTGCATCGATAAAAATCATCGATCTTTCCACTGATTACCGTGCTAAAAGTCCTAATCATGATTTCATTTACGGTTTGCCAGAACTGAACCGCGACGAAATACGAACTGCCACACGCATTGCTAATCCCGGATGTTTTGCCACAGCCATTCAACTGGCTTTATTCCCGTTGGCTGCTGCCGGTTTGTTGACTGACGAAATTCACGTGAATGCCATTACCGGTTCTACGGGTGCAGGAGTAAAACCATCCGAAACATCACATTTCAGCTGGCGTAACAACAATATTTCCATTTACAAGCCTTTTGGCCACCAGCATTTGGAAGAAATCGGACAATCACTGCGCCAGTTGCAGGCGGGTTTCAAAAAAGCGGTGAATTTCATTCCGGTTCGGGGCAATTTTGCACGTGGAATTTATGCCACAACCTATACAACCTGCGCTTTGACACTTGAAGAAGCAAAAAAATTGTATGCAAATTTTTATAAAGATGCCGCTTTTACGTTCGTTGTGGATAAAAATCCGGATTTGAAACAAGTTGTGAACACCAATAAAGGCATTGTTTACCTCGAAAAACACGACGATAAGCTGTTGATTGTGTCCATGATTGACAATTTATTGAAAGGAGCGTCCGGACAAGCGGTTCAAAACATGAATCTAATGTTCGGACTGGACGAAAAAGCCGGACTTGGACTGAAATCGATCGGTTTTTAAATGTTTCAATTGCCGCGATGTTACATTCGTGTTACAAAAACTTCCTGAAAAGTTGTGATTTTGGTGTATTTCAGTTAAAATTGAGCAAAAAAAAGTTGAAAAAAATGTTATATAACATACTTTTACAACACTTTTTCTTGAAAATGCTTGGATTGTATTTCAAAACGCCGTATCTTTGCATCGTGATTTTTTCATAGTATTAGATTTAAGGTTAACAAAGATTGGTAGTAAGGCGTTACTACCTTTCGCGTTTTTAAGAGGGTAGGTTCTCAAAACAGTATACAACGAATTTCGATTTATTTCGGAGTTCGTTTTTTTGTGCGCTGATAATTATTTTCTAATTTTGGCAAAAAAATAAATGAAATGA
>CAIYTJ010000456.1 GCA_903929065.1 uncultured Bacteroidales bacterium
GCAGAGAACAATATTTTTGTTTTGTCTGTCCCGCCTGATATGGTAAGGGCGTGGTTCCATGATACCGATTGCTTATAAACCTGCTTTTGAATATCAGTCGCTGGCAAATTCCGGTAACTTTCAATTCCTCCGGCATTGCTGCCTGCGTTTGCGCCAAGCCCATATAATTGCTCAAACGGGGTTTGATACGCGGGCCCGTTGGCGGCCGCATTAGCCCACACGTACTTCAAATAGTCATACGGCGCTAACGCTTGTAAGTATTTAGTTGGTGTGTTAATTTTAACATAACTGTTATAGCTTACGTTAGTTTTGCCTGCCTTGCCCGATTTTGTGGTAACAAGCACTACTCCGTTAGCCCCGCGGGAACCATAGATCGCTTCAGAGGAAGCATCTTTCAGCACGTCTACACTTTCTACCTGATCACCGGGAATATCATTTAAATTGCCCGGTACACCATCAATAAGTATCAGCGGCTGGTTGCTTTGAGATATAGAACCACCGCCACGAACACGGATTTTAATTTCAGCATCCGGCGAACCTTCTGTAGTTGTAACCTGCACACCCGGCATTTTTCCGGTAAGCGCTTCCGCAACCGTTGAAACAGGAATATCTTTCATTTCCTTTTCGCCAACCGTTGAAATAGCTCCGGTAAGGTCTCTTTTCCGTTGCGTTCCGTAACCTACCACAACTACTTCGTCCAGCGATTTGTCAATGGCTTTCAGGATTACATTGTGAACTGTACTGTTGATTGCAATTTCCTGCGTTACCATTCCTATATAGGAAACAACCAGTGTTTTTCCATCGGAAGGAACCGAAACTTTGAATTTTCCATCAATGTCGGTAATTGTTGCAACTTTAGTGCCTTTTACAATTACTGATGCACCGATAATTGTTTCACCCGAAGCGTCTTTCACGACTCCGGTAACTGTTTTAACCTGAGCACTTACCGTCGCAATTGCAAAAACTGCAGCCAGCATTGCCAGTACCAAACGATTGAAAAATAGCTTTTTTTGCGGTTTTGCTTCTTTCATTGTTTTTTCATTTATTAGATTGATTATTGTTTATGATTATTCATGGAACAAAAATAGAGTTTTGTACGCGCAATTATGTGTAAAAAATGACGTTTATCGGTGGAAATTTTGACTTTAATACACAAATATGTTAATATATGCTTCAAAAATTAATTTATTTAATGTTCTGTTTACGGTATTAGAGCTTAAAAATATCAACAGAAGATGAATTAATATTCTCAATATCTTACCAATTGACAAAATAATTCAGGTTTTTCTATCATATTCGTATAGATTTGATTATTATACAAAATAAATTGTATCTTTGTTGTCAATTACTGCAACTTTTGTAATTATTATTACATATTTATTCATTTTGCAAACTTATTCGGATAAGTTTGCTTTCTTTTTGTCAGAAGTAATTCAATTAATCTTATTATAAAACACACATTTTCAACCATTATGCAAGAAATCAAATTCTTTAGCGGTGAAAACATTCCGCTGGAACTTCACAAAGTACGCATCGTACAAAAATTAAACTTAGTACCTATCGAACGCCGTCTGGAAGCTCTTTACGAAGGTGGGTTCAACACCTTCCGCCTGAGTACCAAAGATGTTTTCCTCGATATGTTGACCGACTCAGGCACAAACGCCATGAGCGACAACCAGCTGGCTGCCATGATGCAGGGCGATGACGCTTATGCAGGTTCACAAAGTTTTTACCGATTGGAAAAAGCCGTACAGGATGTATTGGGCAAAAAATATTTATTGCCCGTTCACCAGGGACGCGCTGCCGAAAACATCATTGCGCTGGCTTACGTGAAAAAAGGAAGTCTGGTTCCTATGAACTATCACTTCACCACCGCCATGGCTCACATTACCGACAAAGGTGGACAGATTGTGGAATTACTTTACGACGAAGCGTATGTAATCAATTCGGATCATCCTTTCAAAGGAAACATGAATATTGAAAAACTGGAAGAAGTTATCAAGCGTCATGGCGCTTCCAATATTCCGTTTATCCGCATGGAAGCTTCA
>CAIYTJ010000457.1 GCA_903929065.1 uncultured Bacteroidales bacterium
CCTTATCCCGATTCTTATCTTAATGAATTGTTTTCGAGTGCTGGTTTAAGTAATTTTATTAGTAATTTTGCCCTTCACTTTTTTCAAAACACAGTGAATTTCATAAATCCGGTGTCAGAAAATCTGATTCAGGTTTCGGAACGATATTTCGTTATTTTTATAACGATCAATAGTTTGCTGAAATCGAATATCTTACACATGAAGAGTAAAAGAATTGAAATCGAATATTTTATTGTATTTTTGATACTCACTTTATTTATCTTTATTAATATTACAGCTTACGACGTGTTTGATTGGCGTGATTATCGGGTTTTAGCACCGGTTTTGTTTGGTTGTATTCTTTTTCTTATTATTAATGATAAGCATTTTATTTCAAATAGCACCTTGATAATGAATGTATCTATTGTACTTGTTTTGATTTTTTCGCCAACAGTAATCGAATCATTTAAGGCCAACAGATTCGTAAAACCTATTGAAAACAAGATGTTGTTAGCAATAAAATACGATAATAAAGCAACTTCAAAATTTGATAATACAATTGTTGTAAATCATTTTACAGCCAACGAAGTACTGAATATACCGGCTGGATTCGGCGTCACTTATTGCGAGGATTTATCTGACAACTTGAAATCAAGATTCATTTTTTCTGAGAAAAAAATTCAACTTTCAACTTATAAATTAATTAATTCCAATAAGTCAGGATATTTATATAAAAAGGAAATTAGATATTAGAGCCAAGAACCAAGATCTCATAACTACCGATTATAAACTACGAACTAAAATATGATACCTTTCAACAAACCATATCTCACGGGAAAAGAGGCACACTACATGTACGAAGCCGTTTTTACCGGCAAACTTTCAGGAAACGGGATGTTTACACAACGTTGCCAGAAGTATTTTGAAGACCGTTTTGGATTTAAGAAATGTTTGCTGACTACTTCTTGTACCGATGCACTTGAAATGGCGGCTATTTTGTGCGATGTTCAACCCGGCGATGAAGTTATTATTCCGAGTTATACATTCGTTTCAACGGCACTGGCATTTGTCCGTCAGGGAGCAATAATTGTCTTTGCAGATAGTCAGGACGGACATCCGAATATTGATGCGGATAAAATTGAATCGTTAATTACTCCCAAAACAAAAGTGATTGTTCCGGTTCATTATGCAGGTATGGCTTGCGATATGGAAAAAATCATGACGCTGGCCGAAAAATATAATTTGTTGGTGGTAGAAGATGCAGCACAAGCAGTTGATTCATATTTAATAGAACCAAGAGCCAAGAGCCAGGAGCCAAGAGCTTTGGGAAGTATTGGACATTTAGCTGCTTTTTCATTTCATGAAACAAAGAATATTATTTCGGGTGAAGGTGGTATGCTGGCAATCAACGATGACCGGTTTATTCACCGCGCTGAAATCATTTGGGAAAAAGGTACAAATCGAGCAGAGTTTTTCCGGGGTGAAGTGAATAAATACGGTTGGGTGGATATCGGTTCATCATTTTTACCTTCTGAAGTAATTGCTGCGTTTCTTTGGGCGCAAATTGAACATTTGGATGAGATTCAAAATAAACGGAAAGAACATTGGAACCGGTATTATGAAGCGTTAAAACCACTGGCAGACAAAGGTTATTTTAGTTTGCCTGTCGTTCCGGAATATGCAACGAACAATGCGCACATGTTTTATCTGGTCTTTCCTTCGTTTGAGGAACGAACTAAATTGATTAATGCGCTGAAAAAGAGTGATATTCTGGCTGTTTTTCATTACCTGAGTTTGCATAGTAGCCCATATTATAAGGAAAAACATGATGGTCGTGTATTGTCTAATTGTGACAGGTTTGCTGATTGTTTGGTTCGTTTGCCGTTGTTTTATGAAGTGACAAACAATGACTTAGATAAAATTATTGAAACGATTAAGTCAATTTATATTTCTGAGTTTTGAGATGCTCAGCACTGGTAAATGCGGATTAAACACCACTTTATGAACAAAAACAAAATTATATTTCCTTTACTGCTATTATTTTTATTTGCAGCATATTATGCTGTCTTAAAGGCAATCCCAGCTGACTATAACGATATTCATGATCATGCTTCTTTTGCAAGGGATATGTGTACCGGCAAAATTCCTTATACCGGTAATTTTCTGGTGTATTTATTAGTGAATGTTTTCTCTTTCTTTACCGCCAATGTTACTTTTACCGAGATTAGCTTATGTTTTTTACTTGCTTTTGCCGGAACTTATCGTTATCAGTTGTCGTTGGCTAAAATAAATGAAATTTCCGGAGTTGAATCAAGCAAATCCTGGTTAAATATTCTACTTGCAATAAGCATACTTTTTGTTTTTGTCATTCCAATACCGGGTTACTTTTTAGGTGATTATTACATGTATATCGGCAGTTATTCTCCCACTGTCTGGCACAATTCTACTATTCTTTTTTTATTTCCTTTTGCATTGATTTTGTTCGATTTGTCGAACAAACAATTGCAGGCTTTTGAAACGAAAAGAAACTGGTTGATTTTAATACTAATCGTGTTGAACTTAGTTATAAAGCCCAGTTATTTTCTGGTATTTATTTGTGCTTATCCGCTTATGCTGCTGATTCAATATGGATTACAGAAACAATTCTGGTTGGGCATTCTTCCACTTGTTGCAGGAATGTTCATTCTTATTATTCAGTACGTTGTTATTTATAAAATATCCGGTCCGGCGGCAAATGATTCATCTTCGGTTGTGTTCCTTCCATTCTATAAAAACCCGGAACTAAATGAGGATATGATTAATATTCCAATTGCAATGATTTTTTCGCTTTTTTTTCCGATTCTATATTCTCTATTAAATATCAAAAAGCTATATAAGAACAATCTTTTTATTTATACTTTACTTTCTTTTATTTTCTCTGTATTGATTTTCTTTTGTATTTCTGAAACAGGACGAAGAGCCTCGCATGGTAATTATTATTGGCAAATTGTGATAACAACTTGGTTCTGTTTCTTTGTGTCTTTGTTAGCTTTGCTTAAGGATTTGAAATTGGAAGGAAAAACGTTGAAAAACAAGTTTTTGTTATCAGTATTTGGAATTCATGTACTTATGGGAATTGTCTATTTTGTACGAATCCTGGTTACAGGGAGCTATTATTAGAAAAACAATAAATTAATTTTAAAAGAAATAAAAAATTATTACTACAGATTATTGTAGTTTGAATTTCAAAATCGCTTAAAAATGTTCCGAATTCATTAAGTTTGTAAGTTTAAAGTAGGTGCTAAAAACATTTTTTGTATATTTGTGGAGTAATCTTTTTAAGCTATAGATAATTCATCTTTTATCATTCAATCATAATCATGTCTACTGCAATAAAATTCGAAAATATTTCCAAACAATACCGATTAGGTTTGGTATCAACAAATACATTGAGTCATGATCTAAACCGTTGGTTTCAAACCAATATCCGTGGGAAAGAGGACCCTTATCTGAAAATTGGTGATGTGAATGATCG
>CAIYTJ010000458.1 GCA_903929065.1 uncultured Bacteroidales bacterium
ATGTATTGAAAGCTGACGGTTTAGCGGCCGGAAAAGGCGTATTGATTTTGAATGAGCTGGATGAAACCATTTCGGAACTAAAAGCTATGCTCGATGGAAAATTCGGAGCCGCCAGCAAAACGGTGGTGATTGAAGAATTTCTATCCGGAATTGAATGCTCGGTTTTTGTGATGACCGATGGTAAAAACTATAAAATTCTTCCTGAAGCTAAGGATTACAAACGCATTGGCGAAGGCGACAAAGGGCTGAATACCGGCGGCATGGGTGCCGTTTCACCGGTTCCGTTTGCCAATGCGGAATTTATGCAAAAAGTGGAAGACCGAATTATAAAACCAACCGTGGAAGGACTTTACAGTGAAGGAATCAACTACAAAGGTTTTATTTTCTTCGGTTTGATAAAAGTAAACGGCGAACCATATACCATTGAATATAATGCCCGCATGGGTGATCCTGAAACAGAGGTCGTTATGCTGCGAATTAAATCTGACTTTGTAGATTTGCTGGAAGGTATTGCAAAAGGAAATCTGAATGAAAAAACGATAGAAATTGATGAGCGTTCGGCAGTAACAGTTATGTTAGTGGCAGGTGGTTATCCGGAAGAATATAAAAAAGGAGATGAAATATCCGGATTGGAAAATGTGACCGGAAGTATCGTCTTTCAAGCCGGGACAGCATTGAAAGATAAGCAACTGGTTACCAATGGCGGGCGTGTTATGGCAATCAGCTCTTATGGGAATTCAAAAGAAGAGGCGCTGGCTGTTTCTTTTGCCAATGCTCAGAAAATTCATTATCAGGGAAAGTATTTCAGAAGCGATATAGGGTTTGATCTTTGAGCCACTAATTTGACGAATTAAAACTAATTAGACGAATTAAGATAAATTTTCGCTAATTTCGCTTTTTTAAAAACAAGACTGACAACTTTATTGATAAGAATTTGGATCACAAAAATTAGTGCAATTCGTTCTAAATTCGTGTAATTTGTAATTATATGGCAAAAATATTAATCATTGACGACGAACGCAGCATCCGTAATACGCTGAAAGACATTCTGGAATTTGAAAAACACCAGATTACTTTGGCTGAAAATGGGAAACAAGCACTGGAAATTATTCAGAGTCAAGTTTTTGATTTGATTTTTTCGGATATTAAAATGCCGGAAATGGATGGCATTGAGTTGCTCGGCCATTTTATGGAACGTGAAATTGAAGCGCCAATCGTAATGATTTCCGGCCATGGAAACATTGAAACAGCGGTTGAATGTATTAAAAAAGGTGCGTTTGACTTTATTGTGAAGCCCATCGATTTAAACCGGTTGCTGATTACTGTCCGGAATGCATTGGAACGAAATTCGCTGGTTACTGAGACCAAAACGCTGAAAAAGAAAATTGCCAAACGGCACCAAATGGTTGGGAATTCACCGGCCATACAAAAAGTGAGAATGATGATTGAACGCGTTGCTCCGACTGATGCCCGCGTGTTGATTACAGGCGATAATGGTACTGGTAAAGAAGTAGTTGCAAGATTATTATTTGAAAACAGCAACAGAACAGATGCACCTTACATTGAAGTGAATTGCGCAGCCATTCCGTCAGAACTGATTGAAAGTGAACTTTTCGGACACGAAAAAGGAGCTTTTACATCGGCTATAAAACAACGAATCGGAAAATTTGAACAAGCCGATGGTGGAACAATTTTTCTGGACGAAATCGGCGATATGAGTTTATCGGCACAAACCAAAGTGTTGCGCGTTTTGCAGGAAAATGAACTTACCCGAGTTGGCAGCGACAAAAGCATAAAAGTAAATGTCCGCGTGTTGGCAGCCACCAATAAAAATCTGAAAAGTGAAATTGAAAAAGGAAATTTCCGGGAAGATTTATTTCATCGCCTGAATGTGATACCCATTCATGTACCCAGTCTGGATGAACGAAAAGATGATATTCCATTACTTATAACCCATTTTTGCGAACTGATTTGCAGCGAACAGGGCATTCAACCGAAAAGCTTTGATGAATCTGCTGTCGAAGAACTTCAAAGCCGCTCGTGGACCGGAAATATCCGTGAACTCCGAAATATGGTGGAACGGCTGATTATCCTGGGCGGAACAAGTATTTCAAAAGAAGATATTGAAATGTTTGGGTAATACCTCACCCCAACCCCTCTCCTTGAGGAGAGGGGCTAAGATAAGTTTGATTAAATAAAAAAGTCAGAAATATAGTTTCTGACTTTTTTGCTTATTAGATGGAAAGTTTTTCCCCTCTCCTTGAGGAGAGGGGATTAAGGGGTGAGGTTACACATTAAATCTAAAATGCATTATATCACCGTCAGTTACTACATATTCTTTTCCTTCGACATTCATTTTACCGGCTTCTTTGCAGGCAGCTTCCGAACCTAACGTTGTAAAATCTTCATATTTAATCACTTCAGCACGAATAAAACCTTTTTCAAAATCAGTATGAATTACACCGGCACATTGCGGAGCTTTCCAACCGCGGTGGAATGTCCACGCACGAACTTCCTGAACACCGGCGGTGAAATAAGTCTGTAAATCAAGCAAATGATATGCTGCCCGAATCAACCGCGAAACGCCTGATTCACTCAAACCGACTTCTTCCAGAAACATCTGGCGTTCTTCGTAGGTTTCCAACTCGGCAATATCGGCTTCGGTAGCAGCTGCAACCATCAGAATTTCAGCATCTTCCTCTTTTACCGATTCGCGCAACGCTTCCACATAAGCGTTTCCGGTTTTGGCAGAAGCTTCATCCACATTGCAAATATACATGACCGGTTTATCGGTCAGCAAATACAAATCTTTAACCAATTTTTTATCGAGCGGATCAAGTTTTACCGTGCGAGCCGATTTTCCCTGCAATAAAGCTTCACGGTATTGAACATAAATATCATAAATAGCTTTGGATTGTTTGTCGCCGGCGGCAGCTTGCTTTTGCACTTTATTGATACGGCTTTCAACCGTTTCCAGGTCTTTCAATTGCAATTCGGTATCAATGATTTCCTTATCACGAACCGGATTAATGCTTCCATCCACATGAACAATATTGTCGTTATCAAAACACCGCAACACATGTAAAATAGCATCCGTTTCGCGGATATTTGCCAAAAATTTATTTCCCAATCCTTCGCCTTTGCTGGCACCTTTTACCAATCCGGCAATGTCAACAATTTCGACGGTTGTCGGAACAATCCGCTGAGGATTAACAAGTTCAGCCAGCTTATTTAACCGTTCATCCGGAACTGTTATCACACCGACATTCGGTTCAATAGTACAAAAAGGAAAATTAGCAGCCTGAGCTTTAGCATTTGAAAGACAGTTGAATAACGTAGATTTTCCGACGTTTGGTAAACCTACGATACCACATTGAAGAGCCATATTTTTTTGAGTTTGAAAGCCTGCTTGCAGCAGGCAAGTTCATAAAGTTGAAAGTCAAAATGATTTTTGAGGGTGCAAAGATACTACAAAAATTTACGATTTTTGATATGTGATTTTTGATTGGGTATTTAATCTATGAAAAATTTCGAAAATCGAAAATCCTAAATCTGAAATTCTTAACCCCAGAGGTCTTCAATTACTTTTGGAAAATATTCATATTCCAGCGCATGAACTTTTTCAGCAATCATATCGGGAGTGTCAGTTGGTAAAACAGGGCATTTAGCCTGAAAAATAATGCTTCCTTCGTCGTAATTGCTGTTTACATAATGAATGGTAATGCCGGATTCTGTTTCACCAGCCGCCGCAACCGCATCGTGAACATGATGACCGTACATTCCTTTTCCTCCAAACTTTGGAAGTAATGCCGGATGAATATTTATGATTTTATTGGGGTATGCATTAATTAAAGCTAAAGGTACTTTTAAAAGAAATCCGGCCAGAACAATACAGTCAATTTGTTGTTGTTTCAAGAGCCTGACTATAGCTTCACCGTCTGAAAAATCTTCCCGTGAAAAAGTATAGGATGGAACATTAAGTTTCCGTGCCCGTTCGTGAACAAAAGCATTGGCTTTGTTTGAAATAATGAGCGGAAAAATGAATTTATCATTCTGAGAAAAGTATTGAAGAATATTTTCCGCATTTGAGCCCGAACCAGAGGCGAAAAGTGCTATTTTTAAAGGCATTGAAGGTTGTTTAAACTTGCACAAAAGCAAGATGTTTGTGCAAAAATAACAATTTTTATCACGAAAAACGAGGTTATGTCGTAAAATTTTGTTTCCTTTGCACCGCAAAATTATAAAACAATTTCTATTTATCAACTTAAAAACAAAAATTATGTCAGAAGTAGAAGCTAAAGTAAAAGCAATTATCGTAGACAAATTAGGCGTAGAAGAATCAGATGTAGTAGCAACAGCTAGTTTTACAAATGATTTAGGTGCTGATTCATTGGACACTGTAGAATTGATTATGGAATTCGAAAAAGAATTCGGTATTTCTATTCCAGATGAACAAGCTGAAAAAATCGGTACAGTAGGCGACGCAATCGCTCATATCGAAGCTTTACAAAAATAATCTTATTCCACAATTTAACATGGAATTGAAAAGAGTTGTAGTAACAGGTTTAGGTGCAATCTCTCCATTAGGCTTGAATCTTACGGAAACGTGGGAAAATGTCCTTCAGGGAAAAAGCGGTGCCGGACCTATTACTCATTTCGATGCTTCAATGTTTAAAACGCGGTTTGCGTGTGAAGTAAAAGGATTTGATCCTTCAAAATACTTCGATCGCAAGGAAGCCCGCAAACTGGACATGTATGCCCAGTATGCCATTGCAGCCGCACAAGAAGCAATCGAAAACTGTGGTGTTGATTTAGAGACTTTAGATAAAGACGAAGTAGGCGTTATTTTCGCAGCGGGGATTGGTGGTATTCAGACTTTTGAACAAGAAATCGGATATTACTATTCACACGAAGAACAAGGACCAAAGTTTAATCCGTTTTTCATTCCAAAAATGATTTCGGATATAGCTGCCGGTCAGATTTCCATCATGTATGGTTTCCGCGGACCAAATTTCTCTACAACTTCAGCTTGTGCTTCTTCAACAAATGCCATTATCGATGCATTTAATTATATCCGTTTAGGTAAAGCGAATATGATTCTTGCCGGTGGTGCCGAAGCTACTATTACACCGGGTGGAGTTGGTGGTTTTAATGCTTTAACTGCTTTATCAACACGTAACGATGATCCAACAGGTGCATCACGTCCATTCAGTGCAAGCCGCGATGGATTTGTTATGGGCGAAGGCTCAGGTTGTTTGATTCTTGAAGAACTGGATCACGCCATTGCTCGTGGCGCCAATATTCTTTGCGAAGTTGTTGGAGGCGGTATGTCGGCTGATGCTTATCACCTGACTGCAACTCATCCGGAAGGATTAGGTGCAATACTGGTAATGAAAAGAGCATTGAAAGACGCAGGTATGAATCCTGAAGATATCGATTATATTAACGTTCACGGAACTTCCACACCGGTTGGTGACATTTCTGAATCCAAAGCAATTAAGGAAGTTTTTGGCGAACATGCCTATAATCTCAATATCAGCTCAACAAAATCAATGACCGGTCATTTATTGGGTGCTGCCGGAGCAATGGAAGCTATTTTTACTATTTTATCGTTAGTAAATGATATTGTTCCTCCGACCATTAACTTCACTGAAGGCGATGAAGATCCTGATATTGATTATAAACTTAATTTCACCTTTAACAAGGCTCAAAAACGAACAGTTGACGCTGCTTTATCCAACACGTTTGGATTTGGAGGACACAACGCGAGTGTGATTGTAAAAAAATACTCAAAATAAGATTCGTGATTAAGAATTTAATTAGAAAAATAAGGCTCATTTCGAATGCTCGAAAAGAGCCTTATTTTTTGTTTTACAATGTATTGGGATTTTATCCCGATAAAATTGAATACTACCAACTCGCCGTTCGGCATAAATCGGTATCCATTCCAACCGAAAACGGCCACAACCTGAGCAATGAACGCCTTGAATTTCTGGGTGACGCTGTGCTCAATTCTGTTGTTACAGATATTCTTTACCGGCGATATGAAAACGAACGTGAAGGATTTCTGACCAATACCCGCTCTAAAATTGTCAAACGCGATTCATTGAATAAACTGGCTGTCGAAATCGGATTGGATAAACTGGTGAAAGTGACCAAATACGTCAACGCCAACACCAATAATAATATTTACGGTAATGCGCTCGAAGCTATAATGGGAGCTATTTACCTTGATTACGGCTACAAGCAATGCAAAAAATTTGTGGAAGAACGGCTGGTTAAATCTTTTATTGATTTAGATAAAGTCACTGAAAACGAAGTCAATTTCAAGTCAAAATTGATAGAATGGTGCCAGAAAAACCGGTTGGAAACTGAGTTTATTTTGGTTCAGGACACATTGCAAAATGCCAACAAGCACGAGTTTCTAACCAACCTGACTATTAACGGTCAGATTATCTGCGATGCGACCGGAAAGAGCAAAAAAGAATCGCAGCAAAACGTATCACAAATTGCTCTTGAGCTCATTAGCTCAAACAAAAACTTCATTAAAGAATTGAATGAAAAGATGGCTGAAGTAAATTCTTTATCAGAAGTTCAAGCCGAAGATCCTGCCGAAAAGACAGAAATTTAATTGAATTTCAACTCCCCGATTGCACATTTCGACTTAAACCGTGCAAAATTCACTTTCTATTTTGTATCTTTGTAATCAGTTAATTTTTCCAACTAATCTAAAATGTAGGAACATGAAACACCTTCACTTTTCACAACTTATTTTTGCTCAGGCAAAAAAGTTCGGAACAAGACCAGCTTTGTATTATCGAGAAGAATTACCAAATCCCTGGAGTCACATTTCCTGGGATGAATTTGCAGCTCAGGTTTCTTCCATCGCGAAAGCTTTTGTAGAATTAGGACTGACAGAGCACCAGCGTGTTGCTCAGTTTTCGCAGAATAAACCCGAAAATCTGGTTGTTGATTTTGCACTTTATGCAAACCGAGCCGCCATGGTTCCGATGTATGCAACTTCCACCGTTCAGCAAGTTGAATTTATTGTAAATGATGCTGAAATTGAGATTATTTTTGTTGGAAATCAGGAACAGTATAACATTGCTCATGAAGTATTGGAAACTTCATCTTTTTTGAAAAAAATCATTGTTTTTGAAAAAACAGTTGTTTTTGCAGAGAACGAAAATAGCTTGTATTATTCTGATTTTCTGATATTAGGACAAAAATCAACGAAGCATTTTGAAGTTGAACACCGCCAAAATGAAGCGTTGGAAAGTGACCTGGCTTGTATTTTATATACTTCCGGAACAACTGGAAATCCGAAAGGAGCTATGTTGTTACACTCGAATTTCAACGAGGCCATGGTTTCGAACACTAACCGGCTAACCAGCTTGAACGAAAAAGATATTTCTATTGCTTTTCTTCCTCTTTCGCATGTTTTTGAACGCACCTGGTGTTATTTGTGCTTATTCAAAGGAGTCACTATTTATATCAACCAAAACCCGACAGAAATACAACAAACTATCAAAGATGTCCGTCCGACTTTAATGTGTGCGGTTCCTCGTTTCTGGGAAAAAGTGTATGCCGGTGTTCAGGAAAATATTGCTAAATTCTCTCCTTTTATGCAGGGAATTGTAACCTGGGGGCTTGCCACGGGCCATCAATATAACATTGATTATTTGCGGCTTGGAAAGAAACCGGATATCTTACTTCAACTGAAATATACGATTGCCGACAAACTGATTTTTTCGAAACTAAAACAGACACTTGGTATTGAAAATGCAAATATGCTGCCTACTGCCGGTGCCAAACTCTCGGATGAAATTTTATTGTTTTTCAAAAGTATTGGCGTTCCGATTATTTATGGTTATGGACTGACTGAAAGTACCGCCACCGTCAGCTGTTTTGAATATGTTGGCTGGGAAGCAGGAACTGTTGGAACAATTATGCCCGAACTCGAAGTGAGAATCGGAGAAGACAGCGAAATCCAGCTTAAAGGAAAAACTATTTTCCCGGGTTATTATAATAAACCCGAAGCTAATGCAGCTTCATTTACCGAAGATGGCTGGTTCAAAACCGGTGATGCAGGGTATATAAAAGAAAATGCCATTATAATGACTGAACGCATCAAAGATTTATTTAAAACTTCGAACGGAAAATACATTGCACCTCAGGAAATTGAGACCCGCCTTGGAGTTGACAAATATATTGAACAGGTGGCAGTTATCGGTGATGAACGGAATTTTGTAACCGCGATCATTGCTCCTTCTATTCCTGCTTTAGAAGAATACGCCAAGAAGAATAAGATCACTTTTGAAACTGTGGATGAATTGCTGAAATCTTCAGAAATCAACGAAATGTTACAGACAAGAATATTAGACCTTCAAAAAGGAATGGCAAACTATGAAATCATCAAACGGTTCAGTTTAATTAAAAAAGGATTTGCTATTGAAACAGGTGAATTGACTAATACCCTGAAAATGCGCCGTGCGGTCATTATGCAGAAATATAAAACGTTGATTGACGAAATGTATTCTAAATAGTTAGGATTATTGATAAAACTAGAACAGGCTGCTTCGATATGGAGCAGCCTGTTTTTATTTAGATAGATTGCCGAATTAAATTCCGGTTCCGCTCAATGTTATTACTCTGTCCGGACTTAATCCGCCACCAGAAATGGTAAGCGTCGCTGTATGAGCACCCGCTGAAGTTGGCGTAAAAGTTACCGTAATATTTGTTCCTGCTGAAGCATTTGCGGCATCTTTTGATACAGAAGCAACTGAGACGGAGAACATGGAAGCATCAGCGCCGGTAATTGCAAAACCAAGACTATTATTGATATCCGTAGTTTTTATATTAATGGTTTTGGCATTAATTACATTTAATTTAGTTGCTGAAAATGGAAGATTTGAATCAATCTTACCAATAAAAATAACCGGAGAATTTGCACCCAAAGTTAATGTTCCACTCAGGTTTACATTTACTGTTGATGCTCCGGTACTGGTCAAAACCAATTGATCGGTTTGAGTTCCAACTGCTATTGGGCTATACCGAATTTGAACAGATTGACTTACAACACCTGAAACCTGTGTGAGAGTTAAACTTTTACCCCATGTACTTCCGGAAGCAAGTTTAATATCATAAACAGAATTTGCAGGTAAATTAAGTTGTACATCTGCAGTCAGCAATGCACCTGTAACAGTAAAAGTCTGGGTTGGAGCAGTTGCTCCAACAATCATTGCAAATGCATTTACAGCACCTACTGTAATATTTGGCCCTACTGCACCTCCCATAAACTTAAAGGTTATATTATCAGTGGTCATGGCAATGTTTGTTATTGGCTTATTTAAATTTGTTCCAGACCATGTTGTAGGAGTAAATGAACCGGTTGTAAATGTAGTTCCGGGAGTTGTTGTTTGTCCGCTTAACGGTTGCAGATAAACCCGCATGTGGCTTGAAGCAGTTTGTGTACTTCCGGTATAATTATTCGGCGAATTATTATCCCATGCAGTTTGATTGTAATCGATGTGCCAAACACACATTCCATCAGAAGGAATAGTGGTGAGATTTCCACTATTATCAACCAGCTGTCCTAAATAGGTATCCCAACCAGTATGTTTACGATATTCAACCAGAAAGAATTCAGCCGGGCTTGGAGCTGCACCATTCAGATTATGAGTGGAAGCGGCAATTAAATACGCCTGATTATTGGTGTTGGCTGGCTGAGTAGTTCCCTGATAAATTGGCTGAAGAGTTATGTCAGCTGGTGTACTTATTTGTTGAGGTGTAAGATAACCCAAGAAGAATCTGTCCCAGGCAGAATAAGTCGGCGGAGTGTTTCCACCATTCAAATATGGACCGTAATCCATTATTTCCCAGGTTTCTAACGTGGTAATATAAGTGCTGCTTCCAGAAGTGTCGTAATAATCGGGCAAACCCAACACATGACCAAATTCATGGCAGAAAGTTCCTACACCGCACATATTGCTTCCTGAAGTTCCTTTTAATTCGGATGTACAGGAATAATCTTCTATTTTCTTTCCGTCAAAAGTGATACCTGTCGTAATTCCAGCCGAAGAAATACTCCAACGGTGAGGCCAAATTGTATTGGCAGGACCACCTTCAGCTTCATTATATCCGGCATAATAAACAAAAACATTATCCACATAACCATCACCATCCGTATCGAATTGAGTAAAATCCAGTCCGGCAGCATCGGCGGCAGCACAAGCATCCACAATCATTTGAGCCGGATTGGTATCTTGTCCGTTTGCATCATTTTTTCCATAATAATCCAATGTCTGAGGCAAAGTTACCGGACCAACTACAACAAAGTTTGGAGCAAATTTACCATAGGAGCTGGACATGAAATAATCTTTGGCAGATCCCGTCCCTCCATTAGCACTGTAACCACTTTGAGTTACTAAATTTTGAAAAGAAGTTTGTGGAGAGGGCACAGAAAAAGCTTTGTCCTTGAAATTGGCTAAAATAACCAACGCTTTGGGTGAACCGTTTAGGGGATAGGCTTTACGCGGTTGATTTACGCCATTGGTCAACATTTTGCTCTTTTGAGGTGCATGATTTAATGCCTGAAGAGATGCTGATTTATCAATTGTTTTCAGGTATTGAACTTCAGTTGCTGAACGTTTGCTTACATTTTGGGCTACTATATTACTTTCCACCAATTCACCTGTTACACTAACTGTAGCATAGGTCAGGAATCCTTTTGAATTTGCTTTCAGCAAGTATCCATCCTCTGTGGTTTGAAAATGATGATATTCGTCACCCCGCAAACGGATAGACAACTGCGTACCGTCGGGCTGTGTTATTGAAATCGGGAAAGGATATGCTTTTACAGCAAATACAGGATTTATTGCCAATTGACAAAAAAAGGCAACAAGTGCCAATAGAAGTACTTTTTTAGTCATTTTCAGTCGCTTTATTAAGAATATTATTAATTGTACTGGACAAATGTAAGAATAATATTTGATTTAGATTTAAATTCAGGTACTTTTCTAACAACTTTGATAAATTTGTGACAATTTTTCAGTTGTAATCATTACAAGACATTCTGACGTTATATTATAATAACCTGAAAATAAGAATTTTCTCAAATCAATAAAAAATTCACGTTAATTATCACTGTCATTTTGTCGCTAATGCATTGATTTTAAGTGTCATAATGGCATATTTTAATGTTTGGTATTTTGTTTGCAGGCAACTGATAAAACAAACCAAATGTTTAATTTTTAATTATAGGAGGATTAAATTATGTCACTCGTAAGATTTTCAAATCAGTTACCTTCATTGTTTGACCGTTTTTTTGAAGGCGATGTATTCGATTGGTCAAACCGCAACTTTTCACTTACCAACACAACTCTGCCATCGGTCAATATAAAAGAAAACACCGATGCATTTACGGTGGAAGTTGCTGCTCCGGGTTTTGAAAAAGGTGATTTCAAACTGGAACTGAATCATGATTTACTGACTATTTCGTCGGAAAAGAAAGTGGAAAATGAAACCAAAGATGGTGAACTGTTCACCAAACGCGAATTCAGTTACCAGTCGTTTACCCGTTCGTTCACGCTGCCTGCTCACGCCGACGGCGAAAGAATTGAAGCAAACTACGAAAAAGGTATTCTGAAAATCAACATTCCTAAAAAGGAAGAATCCAGACCAAAACCATCAAGAACCATCGAAATTCAGTAAACTTTCTGAACCAACCGGAGTTATAAAGGAAACGTAAAGCGTTTCCTTTATTTTTTTGTAGTCATTTGCTCTAACTTATAAATTAAATGAACCACAAAAGAAACACATAAGCTTTTGAACCCTGAAAGGTTTTACTTTTGAATACTTATTAGTTTGAAACAATTAGAAACTAAATTATTTTAGAACTTAACTTTTGTGTTCCTTTTGTGGTTGAGTACTGAAAAGTTCACAAAAGAAATTATTTATCGATATCCATTTCATAATAAGGACATAAATTCTTACTTTTTTAGTTGAAAACAACCCATATAGTTTGTTATACAAAAAAATATAGTTTCCTTTGCACTGTAAAATTATCTTTATTTACAACACATAAATTATTTAATATGAAACAATTTTTGAAATTCACACTTGCCACCATTGTTGGTATAATTATCGTTTGGCTGCTCGGCGTTTTGCTGTTTTTCGGAGTAGTGGGTGCAATAGCCGGTTCGGCTGATAAGGAAACTGTGTTGAAACCAAACTCGGTTTATGAATTGACGCTCGAAGGAACGTTGGTGGACCGTTCGCAGGATGACCCTTTGTCCGGTGCATATGCCAGTGCCATGGGACGTTCGGGTGAGAAATCAATCGGACTGGACGACGTGTTGGCCAATATCCGTAAAGCTAAAAACGACGAAAACATTGTGGGTATTTACCTGAATGGCGGCTCGCTTTCGGGCGGAATAGCTTCCATCCGTGAAATCAGAAACGCGTTGCTGGACTTTAAAAAGTCGGGAAAATTCGTGGTGGCATATGCCGATAATTATTCGCAACGTATGTATTACCTGGTATCGTGTGCCGATAAAATTCTGATTAATCCGCAGGGAATGCTCGAACTGAAAGGACTTTCGGCTCAAACCATGTTTTTGAAAAATACGCTCGACAAACTCGGCATTGAAATGCAAATTGTAAAAGTCGGCACGTTTAAATCGGCTGTGGAACCGCTGGTGAATACCAAAATGAGTGATGCCAACCGCCTGCAGGTTACTGTTTTCATGAATTCGATCTGGAATACCATTTTGAAAGAAGTTTCGGCTTCGCGTAAAATACCGTTCGAAAAACTGAATATGTATGCCGACGAAATGATGATGTTCCAACCTACCGAAAAATCGAAACAATACGGTCTGGTGGATTCGCTGGTATATGTGGATGGGGTGGACAGCATTCTGCACAAAAGTGCCAAAGGTCTGAAAAAGTCGGATAAACTGAACTTTGTGAAGAATTCGACCATGACGAAACTGGACGAAAAAACCAAATACGACAAAAATAAAGTGGCTGTGATTTATGCCATTGGCGACATTACTGATGCCGAAGGCGAAGGCATTGTGGCTCGCGACATGGTGAAAACCATCAACGCCGTGGCCAAAGATTCAGCCGTAAAAGCGGTGGTATTACGTATTAATTCGCCGGGAGGAAGCGCCTATGCTTCCGAACAAATATGGCACGCGCTGAATATGCTCAAAACCAAAAAGCCGCTTATCGTTTCGATGGGCGATCTGGCTGCTTCGGGTGGATATTACATTGCCTGCACGGCCGATCAGATCGTGGCGCAACCAAATACCATTTCGGGCTCCATTGGTATTTTTGGTGTGATTCCGAATATCAAAGGACTGAATGAAAAACTCGGATTTACATACGACGGCGTGAAAACCAACAAAATGAGCGATGCCATTTCGGTGAACCGCCCCTTTACTCCCGAAGAACGAGACCTGATGCAAAACTACGTGAACCGCGGCTATGAATTGTTTGTGAAACGCTGCGCCGATGGACGCAAAATGACTGTGGCACAAATTAAAAACATTGCCGAAGGACGTGTATGGACCGGCGAAGATGCCGTGAGTAAAGGGCTGGTGGATAAAATCGGCGGTCTGGGCGACGCTATCAAACTGGCTGTGGACAAAGCCAAACTAAAAACATATAACATCACCGAATATCCTGAAAAAGAAGATTTCGCCACCAAGTTCCTGAAAAACTTCAATAAAGATGTGGAAACCCGTGTGATTAAATCCTATCTCGGCGATCAGTACACCACTATCAAACAAATTAAGGATATCAACAAACTGAACGGCATTCAGGCACGTATGGATTACGACCTGGTGATTCAGTAATACCAATTTTTCAACTATTCGAACCGCCGGAAAATGGTTTCTTCCGGCGGTTTTTTAGTATATTTGCAGTATAATTATCTTATTGGAAACATAAAACCAATCTTTTAAAGATGAAACAAACCCTTATTCTATTACTCGCCGTCCTGATGGTAAGTTGCCACAAGCCGGAATCGAAAAGCATTGAACTAATTGCTTATCATTGGTCAGTCGGTAAAAAACCGAATAATGATACATTAGTCCCAATAATTTACTGCGGGTTTTATGCACAAATAAATGAAAATGGGATTTGTAATCTGACTATAAATGACTATAACATGAAGAATCGATTTATATCATTCAATATTAATGATTCAAAAGTCACTCATAAAAAGAATCGATTAAGAAGTTTCAAATCTAATAAAGAAATTCTCAAAGAGGTTTTTGATTTAATAGACAGAGCAAAATCTGATACAGTTGTAATGGATCTAGAAAAACCATTTGAAGGATTTTATGATGGTCCTTCTATAAGAATTATTGGTTTTAATAAAGAAGAAAAAAAAATAAATCTGCAATTTAATCGTACCAGCAGAAGTAATATCAATTGTGTTATGTTATATGATTACCTTGAATTAAAGAGTGAAACGAGTTTTTATAACAGCAGTATTGATACAACTAAAATTCTTCAAGCAAAAGAAAAACTAATTAAAGAGATTTATAAAACTGAAATCAAATTAATCCCAATAATAAAATCAGATATCATTTTTTCCCCTCCAGTCATTAAACCAGATAAATAACAATATTTAATTATGCAACTCTACCTCGCCCCGCTTCAGGGCCTTACCGACTGGATTTTCCGCGAATCATTCACACAACATATCGGCCGTTTCGACAAAACTTTTACGCCATTTGTCCGGGTGCAAAGCGGGGATTTTTACCGCCCGAGCCAGTGCAACGATTTGTTGCCCGTACATAACACGTTTCAAAAACCCGTTCCGCAGTTTCTGGGCAAGGATGCCGAATCGTTCAAACGGTTTGAAGCGCTGTGTCTGGAACAGAATTATACCGAAGTAAATATCAATATGGGCTGCCCCTACCCGATGGTTACCGGCAAGGGAATGGGCGCAGGACTGTTGCAGCATCCCAGGGAAATGACCAACTTACTGAATGGGATTTTTGCGGATACCGAACTGAAAATCTCTGTCAAATGTCGCCTTGGGCTGGAAAATGCGAATGAATTCGAAGAATTGATTCCGGTTTTCAATGCATTTCCGTTGGAAGAAGTCATTCTTCATCCGCGTATTGGCAAACAACAATACAAAGGCGAAGTAGACCTGGATGCTTTTGCCCGCTATGCACCGCAACTCAGTCATCCGGTTTGTTATAATGGCGATATCCGATCGGTGTCCGACGTGGAAAAGATTCAGCAGTTGGTTCCGCAAGTCGACCGGTTTATGATAGGCCGCGGCATTTTGCAAAACCCTATTCTGTTGGCAGAAATCCGGAATGAAAAAGTAAATGCGGGTCAAAAAGCAGATATGCTTCGTAAATTTCATGGAGCTATTATCGAACATTGCCGCCAGAAATACTCCGGCGACCTGCACATGCTCAAACGGCTCGAAGAACTGTGGGAGTATCATGCCGAGACTTTTGAAAATGGCCGCAAGATTTACAAACAAGTAAAGAAATGCAAGAACCTGGGGCAATACGAAGCAGTGGTTTTTCAGGCCATCAATGAAATGGAGTGAATGACCCCTAATGGGGAACTTTGTTAGATTCGTTTTGTATTACATTCTCATTATTTTGAAAAGTAGTTGTAATTAAATTTCCACTTCAGGGTTTAGGGGTTTGTCATATGAAAGTATTAGTTTGCCCGCTTAACTGGGGATTAGGTCACGCCACACGCTGCGTACCAATTATCCGAAACCTGATGACTGAAGGTCATGAGCCGGTTATTGCGGCCGATGGTTTTCCGCTCGCTTTTCTGCAACAGGAATTCCCCTCGCTTCGTTTTATTGAATTTTCATCGTATTCCATTTACTATTCTGCCGGAAAATCACAGGTTGGTGCCATGATTTTCAATCTTCCGAATATCCTCATTGGAATTATCAACGAACATCTCTGGCTGCGGGATTTACTCCGAACCGAACATTTCGATTGGGTGATTTCGGACAACCGTTTCGGCATGTGGAATCGTCAGGTTCATTCGGTTTATATGACGCATCAACTGATGGTGAAAATGCCGGTAAATCTGATTTATTTGGAATCACTTGTTCATCAAATTCACAAGGCTTTTATAAACCGTTATGACGAATGTTGGATTCCGGACAGGGAAACCGCAGGTTTAACAGGCGATTTGTCGCACAAATACCCGTTACCTCGCAATGCGAAGTTTATCGGACCTCAGTCCCGATTTCAGGGGATGGAAAACATTGAACCAAACATGGACTTTGAAGTGGTGGCTATGATTTCGGGTGTTGAACCGCAACGAACTATCTTTGAAGATGATTTGATGTTGAAATATAAAAACAGGGCTGAGAAAACGTTGATTATTCGTGGTAAGCCGAATGCTTCGAAAAATGAAAAACAAATTGGAAATATAACGCTGGTTTCTCACTTGCAAGATTCAGAGCTTGCAGCAGTTTTGCTGGGTGCAAAAAAGATTATTTGCCGCTCCGGTTATTCAAGCATTATGGATTTGGATGCACTGAAATGCCTGCATAAAGCTGAATTTGTTCCAACCCCCGGACAAACAGAGCAGGAATACCTTTTTTCAGTGAACAGTTAGCAGTGAACAGTTATTAATGAAGGTATTAATTATCAACTGTCAACTTTGAACTATCAACTAACTCGGTGGATATCTGCAAACGTACGCCTGATTCCTTTTTTATAGTGCACATCGGCGTAGCCAAAAATTACAAATAATCCTTCCCGTGATTTGTGTTTAATCCCCCATTTTTCTCGGAAAAGCCGGGCCTTCTTGCCGGTTTGAATAAATGGATGAACAGCACCAAGCATACAAGTTCCAAGTCCGAGTGCTTCCCCTGCAAGCATGGCATAGGTGGCAGCAATAATCGGGTCAGCAGGGTCGGTATAGGGTGAACCATAAAAATACATCGCTACCGGCGCATCGTAGTTTATCCAGTTATCTCCTTTTTCCATGTCATCAACATAAACATCAAATACCGGTTTGATAAAACTGCGCATCATTTCATCGTTGGCTTTGCCCCAAAAAGGACGCATCAAGGTCATAAACCAATTGGATGCTATCCAACGAATTGATGTAAGATACTTCGAAAAATCTTCAGCAAAAGCCCGAACCTGCTTTTTGTTCTCAAAAACAACAACATGAACATCCGAAGGCGGAATTCCCATTGGTGCTGTTTGAGCAGCTTCAAGAATTTGGTTGACTTTTTCTTGTTCTACAGGTTTATCTTTAAATTTTCGAATGCTTCGCCGACGCTGTAACATAGCCAGCAAGCTGTCATAAGTCGGAACAATATTTTTGTCCGGTAAATCAAACAATTGAACAGGTGCCAAAGTACGACCTTCTACTGCAATAACGCCCTGAGGACAAGCCATCATACAATGCCCGCAACCGACGCATCCAAAAACGGATTTATCGGTTATTGTTACTTTCTTATCAACTATTTCAAACGAAAAATCGGAGCATGCATTTACACATTCTCCACAACCGTTACATTTTTCTAAATCAATAGAAACATGGGCTGGTTTTTTGGTTCTGGTTGTTGGAATTGCCATAATAACAATTGTTGAGCTGGACAGATAATTAATTTACAAATATAGAATATTTTTTTCATTTTGAATAAAAAAATAAACCGCCGGAAGAATTCTTCCAACGGTTTATGAAAACTAATCAAAATCAAAAACTATACCTAAAAATCATTTTCTATCATCTTTTCTATCACTCGATTCGCGACGTGGTTCAGGTTGTCTTTGTTGTTTTACTTCCGGAGTCGTGGGCCTTGGAGCCACTGTTCTTGGAGGTGTTACCTGTTGTTGGTTTGACCTGTTATTACCATTATCACTTGGCCGCGGCTGGTATGTATTCCTGTTTCCTGAGCCATTTGAATTTCCATTATCTGTATTTTGTCGTGGTTCGTATGTGTTTGGTCTGTTATGGTTTACATCCGGATTTCTGTTGCTTGTCGGCGGCGTGTAAGTTGGTGCCGGTGTATTTTGGTTCCGGGTTGAATTTTGCCAACCGCCATTGCTATTTCTGTTCGTTGGCTGTGTTGTTGTATTATTCGAATTGCGTTGATTCCAACCGTTTGATTGCGTGTTTCTGGTTGAATTGTCGAATGTTCTTGTTGGCTGTGACGAATTATTTTGATAATTCGGCCGTACGGTTTGTCCATTCCGGTTGAATTCAAAGTCACGTTTGTTCCGAACATTTTCATTTCTATTGCTGAAAGTACGATCCGGATGCCGGGTTGCATAATCATTACGGCTGATTGATTGATGCAGTCTTTCTGCATATTCATTTCTCACTCTGTTTGAATAATAATATCGTTGTTCGTGGTTAATGTGACGATATACATTTGACATATAGATGTTTAATTCAAATGGCGAACGGTGGTGATAATAATTCGGATAATATCCCCAATAATAAGGCGAATGCCATGCATAATAATTTGCTCCCCAGAAAAATGAGAAAATGGACGGTGTGTAAATGTATGCCGGTTCGATTATGTAATTAGGACCGTAAATATAAGGATCGCCAATTACCTGAACCGTAGTATTATTGTTGTACTGATCTTTGTCAACCACTATTGAAGCAACATCCTGATAAACATCTTTGTCCAAAACAGCTTGTATAACAACCACATGAACATTATTTTCATTCTTTTCGATAACGCGTAAATAATCAACCTGGCCGTCATTATTCAAATCGAGATTTGAAATGCCGCTGTCGTAATCATTTAGTCGTTGTTCAAAATCTTCCAGATTCTTTGATTCTCCAAACGCAGTAGCCACAGCCTTTAAGTCAAGATTGTTGCTGATGTCATTGTTTTGAGCTTCAACGGTAATTTGTCTCTGAGCCATACATTGCGTTGTGGTCATTAAAATTGCCACCAACAGGCCTGCTACTTTTGTTTTCATGATCGTAAATTTTAAAGTTATGATTGTTGCCCTTATTTGATTTTAATATGATTTTTCGAGCTGTAAAGGTATAACCAATTTCTGTGCCAAAATGCATTTGTCGAATATATGAAGTTAATTTTGGCAATTGAATTTTATTCTATTAATATCTAAACCAATAATTATCAATAAAATAATCTGCAAAAAATATTTCGTTCGTTCTAGTATAACAAAAGTAATTTAAACATGTTTAATAATTGGAATTTAAAACCAATATCTGCTTTTTTGTTATCTTTGCAAAATAAAACACCTTAAATCAATGTAACGGGCATGAAAAACGATTCGACGATTAAGTTGAATGGTTATGCAAATTCCTTGTGACCTTAATCAATAAACCCTAATTATCTTCACATGAACACGTTAGACCTTGTTATTTTAATTCCAATCGCCCTTGGGTTTGTATTCGGATTATTCAAAGGGCTTGTAAAAGAATTGGCATCGCTGGCTGCCATAATTCTCGGAATTTACGGAGCAAAAGTTTTTGCACCTTCGTTATCCGGTTTTCTTATTCGATCATTGTCATTCTCTCCAAAAACGGCACTGCCGTTGGCCTATATTTTCCTGTTTGTTTTGATAGCAGTTGTTTTACTTATTCTGGCCAAAACATTAGATAAATTTTTTGATTCTATTGCACTGGGTGGATTGAATAAATTGTTAGGCGGCATTTTTGCAGCTTTTAAATATGCATTGATTGTGAGTGTATTATTGAATGTTTTTGATGCACTCGATAGTCGTTTCCCCATTATTAAACCTAAATCGAAAGCCGAATCCATTGGTTATAAACCGGTGATGAAACTTGCTCCGGTTTTGTGGGAAGAAAGCAAAAAAGGCAAAGTTTTTTACTTCAAAGAAAATCTTGGTGATGAAAAGGAAGTTCAAAACCACCGCTGATGATATTGAACTTTTTCAGGAACCTTCCGGGCTGAAAGGAAATTTTTCAAACTATAAATTCGAATGTGGTTGCGACGAAGCCGGTAGAGGCTGCCTTGCAGGACCAGTGGTTGCTGCAGCGGTTATTTTACCTATCGGTTTTGAATGTCCATTGCTGAATGACTCCAAACAACTTACTGAAAAAGAACGCGATGCTCTTCGTCCGATCATCGAGAAAGAAGCACTTGCATGGGCAGTGGCCCAGGTTGATAACATTGAAATTGATGAAATAAATATACTGAACGCTTCCATTTTAGCCATGCATCGTGCCATCGATCGGCTTTACATTCGTCCGGAATTTATCATTGTGGATGGAAATAAATTTAAACCGTACGCTGAAATTCATCATCAAACCATTGTAAAAGGCGACAGTAAATATCTTTCCATTGCCGCGGCATCCATTCTTGCCAAAACTTACAGGGATGAAATTATGCAATTGTTACATGCCGAATTTCCAGTTTACGATTGGGATAAAAATAAGGCTTATCCCACTCCAAAACATCGTGCCGGCATTAGGAAACATGGCACAACCATTTATCACCGAATGACCTACGATTTATTGGGAGACAAAAAATTAGAGGCGAAGGCACTGAAAGAGGCAAAGTCAAAAAGAAAGAAGAAAGCCTGATTTTACTTTCAACTTTCAAACTTTATAAACTCAAAACGGATATCCGATGGCAAAATGCAGGGCAAAATCATCATTGAAATTAGGTGCTATCCGCCATTTATCCAGCCGACTGGTTCTTGCCGGATCATACAATTTGACACCCATATCTACACGGGCAATAAAAAATTTGAAGTCAAAACGCACTCCTAATCCATAAGCTATCGCAATCTGATTCATAAAGTTATCAAACTGGAAATCACCGTTTAATTGAGTCGGATATTTTTTTATCGTCCAGATATTCCCGGCATCGAGAAAAAGTGCTCCTTCCATTATCCAAAACAATTTTGCACGATATTCCATATTCATATCCAGTTTTATATCGCCAACCTGGTTAAAATCGCGAGGCAAACCCGAAATTCGCTGGTAAGAACCCGGTCCGAGTGTGCTTTCACTCCATCCTCGGACACTATTAGCGCCACCACTGTAAAACCGCTTTTCAAAAGGAATTACGTCACCATTTCCGTATGGAATTCCAAGTCCGACATCCAAATGATAAACAAAGCGATTGTCCTGATCAAAAATCTGGTGATGGGTGATATTGAATTCACCTTTTACATATTGTGCATATCTGACATTCAAAATTGTATAGTAGCCTGTCGTATCCCGTTTTCCAAACAAATGCCCCAATCCGTTTAATAAATTTCCGGCAGTCTCAATCGAATAACGTGTTACCGAATAATCTTTCAGCGGGCGATTTTCATTAAATGTAGTATGCGAGCCGTTATAACCAATTCGCCAGATAAAATGGTCCTCATAATTGTATGGATTGAAAATTGGTTTCAATGGATTCAGAAAACTTTCACGAAATGCAGGATAAGTATAAATCTGGACATAACTCAGGTCGAATAACTGGAAATTATGACGGTATTGTCCACGATTCCAGGAATAATTGATTCCACCACTGGCATTGGTTGTTGTGAATTCTCCCGGCCGGAACTGGTAGTTGAAGGAGGTGGTAAATTCCGTGTTGGCATGAATATTTCGC
>CAIYTJ010000459.1 GCA_903929065.1 uncultured Bacteroidales bacterium
CCCGCTTTCTTTCCCGTGCTGCAAGGTTTTGGCACGCGTAACGTTACATGGCTAAAAGTATACGCGTGGAGTGCACAAAAAAAGCACTTTGTAAAAAAGAACAACAATTACCCCCAAAAATATCCTTTGCGGTTTCTTTAGAGATTATTTTGAACGAAAAAGTGAGTTCAATTTCATGCCCATTCGAAAAATAGTAGGTGCCTCGCTGCTTGGAATAGTCAATTTGGACACCCATGGTCCGCAGTTCATTCAAATGTTCATTATAGAAAAGGAAAATCGGGATAGTGGATGACGTTATTACCTTATCATAAATTGGTTAATATGTTTTACAAGAAGACGATCCGTTTGAAATAAGGTAATAAGGTAAGGTTTTGTTGTTCAATTTTTTCTACTAAGGTTTGTTGAGAAAATAAGGTTTTTCTTCCTCAAGAAATGCTCATTCCCCTTTCGTGAAAGCAGCAATTAACTCTTGTACCTGAGTATATTCCGAGCTGAAAATTTTGACGTTCACGGGTGCAATCCTGCCAGAAACTCACACAATGAATAAGAACGATCAATAGCTCATTGATTGTATGGTTGTTACTTTTTCCTGGAGCTTATTACTTTATCAAGTGGATTTCGCTTGCAATCCCAAACTATAACTATTAGGATCAAAGTATCAACTATTTCATAAATTAATTGATAATCTCCGGTTACGAGTGTCCTGACCGATTCAACGTTTGTTTGTAAACCAATAAATGGATTCCGCGCAACAAGTTCTATGCTTTTATTGATTTTTGAATTTAGCTTTTTACTGTAAACGGTATTCCCGTTCCTTTGGGAATAGAAGTCAAGTATATCGAGTAAATCCAATCTTGCTTCTATTGACCAATTTACTTTGTACCTAACCATTGGTCAATTTCAAGTTTGAGAGATTCATTTGAAATCGTCGTCCCTTGCTCGAGTTGTTCTCTTCCTTCCTCTACTCTTTTTATCTGATCTTCAGAGAGCATGTAGGTTCCATCAGATACCCTGGATTCAATCATGGTTTTAATGGCTTTCAGAAGGGCCGCATCCTCTATATGAGCCAGATATTCCGTGATCACTTGCCTTAATTCTAAAGTGCTCATATTAAACTGTTTTTACAAAGTTAAAGAATATCTCGCAAAATAGAGAATTTGTAAGTTCAAGAATATGGCCTTGCCCAAGCAGAAAAGAAAATTATTTCCCATTCGTGAATGCCGCAATCAACTCTTGTGCCTTGGTATAATCCGAACCGAAAATTTTGACGTTTACGAGCGCAATCCCTCCAGGGCTGACGATCCACGGTTCAATTACCGACATCAGCTTATTTTCAATAAATACCTCTATTCCATTGGACTCCAATAAATCCTTGACCATGGTGGCCTGGTACAAATCACCTGAAAATACTGCAATAATTTCGTTCTTGATATTCATGGCATCGAATTACATTAATTCTCAATGTGAAATATTACTAAAGAAAATGATGTATACAATATACAATAAGATTGCTAATGGAATGAATACCAGTTACAATAAGGAAAGGGGAACCTTTTCTAACCATGAAGATTCTATAAGTGAAGGCAAATACTAAACCCATTATTGAGGCAGAAATCAAATAATTAAGATTGTATAGATGGCTAAGCCAAAAAATTACTCCTGAAAAAATTATTGGAATGTAAAATCTATTATACTTTATTTTTTTGAGTAACCAGATAGCGACATTCAATAAAATGCTTTGAAAAATAACGGTTTCTAAAACTGGGACAATCAAGATTGAAATGACGAAAAATTCAATTTCTCCGATCTTTTGTAAATCATTAATTTCTGCAAAACTCTTTCCTGATCCATTGAGGTTTAGAAAACTAATTATATAAGGAGAAAAGATTGTTAATAATACAGAAATAGTAAAAAAAACTACAGTATTTGCATTAAGTAAGAGCCTAATTATTTCTCTTTTTGACACTTTTTGTACAGATTAAAACATTTTAACAATATGATGAGATACAAATCCTATAATAAATCCGAAATAATATAAAATATCTTTTAAACCGAAATAATGTAATAAACTTTCACAAATTATAGTAATAAATATGATAATCAATAAAAGGTAATGTACTTTGAAATATACTTTTTTATTCATCCAATATTGAGCTCTATAGTTTTACCCGTATTCCTAAATAATTTTGTGATAAATCCGTGATCGTATGATTAAATATTGGGATAAATATTTATCAAATTGACACATGAATTTAATAAATCAAATCAAAAGGAAGGGATCAGCAATAAAATCACTTGATCCTATTCCTCTCGATAAGTTAGATTAAAAATATTACATCCAGCTAGGGTCAGTATTCATGAGTGCAGATCCAACTGCAGACCCTATGCTTTCAACAGTATTTATTACA
>CAIYTJ010000460.1 GCA_903929065.1 uncultured Bacteroidales bacterium
CCTGATGACCGGATTTGTCAGCGCCGAACACTGCCCCGGATACAAACGCTGGCATAAATTGCCGTAAAATAAAAGAATTAATCCCATCATAGGTAACAAATCCAACAGTTAATTTAATATTCATCAGGAGTAATAATTATGGCTTCGACTTGGGAAACGTCTAAAGAATTGATGAAAATTGTAAGCCCTTTGACATGGCTAATCATGGAGGGTGCGGAAAAATCATCAAATTTAATTGCTAAAGCTTCCGATCAAGGATTGGAAAAGCTAACGGAAGAAGTAGCAAAGCAAAATCTTAAAATGCAATTTGAACAACAGCAAGCAAGGATTGCTCAGGAAGTGGCAATTGCGAATCGAATAGCAAACGCCCAGGAAGTTGAGATTGAAGAATTCTATGACGCATCAGGGAAAGGCCATCTTGGTCTGACTGCCGATGTCAATGCAGGAACTGGAGCTATTGGTCTTGGCGGAGAAGGCCGAAAAGTCACAAAACGAGTTTACCATTTCAATGGGTGGCGTGAATCTGAGATGCAGGTTATTACTCAAGAAATGAATGATAAGCAGCCAGGGCCTTCAATCAAACCACGTAAAAAAACAAAATGATGGATCAAGCATATGCCGATAAAAACCGGAACATTTTACATGGTGATGTGCAAACAATGCGGCTGGTCGGATAATGTTTTTGTGCCAATGATTGGGCGGTCGTCACCAATACCTATACTTACACGTTTTCTGGACAAAATGAGACTGCCTTCAAAATGCCCGAAATGCAACAGCAAGCTAAAGGCGAAAGAAAACCCGTTTATCCGGCAGTGATTAGATATTGTATTAACAAAAAATTAAAATATTTGATGCAAAAGGCATAACCACCTGTGATTACAAAAAGAAAAGAAAACAGTAAATGTGATAAGCTAGTGGAGCAGTCACTTGAAAGCAGTATTAGAGATTTTATAGAAATATTTCAATCAAGCGATATGGCAGAAGAGTATTTCGCTGAATATATAGATTCCTTTTCGCGCTGTTTGGATAATTTAAAAAATAGAAAGGTTTCAGTTGGGGTAATAGGTATTACCAGCAGTGGTAAATCGACACTTCTAAATGCTATATTGGGGGAAAAAATATTACCACAGAAAGTTCGTCCCAGTTCCGGAGTTCAGGTGATTTGCGAATTTGGAGAAAAGCTTGAAGCAGAAATTTATTTTAAAAAAGAATCCGGCAAGCCGGTAAAAAAAGTAACTTCGCATATTTACGCAACATTAGAAAAATACGGAGATGAATGCAAAAATCCTGCCAATAAGGAGGATGTTGAAGAAATAAGAGTTTACTCCCCAAGCTTTCGCTTAGGGAAAAATATTTCCCTAGTTGATACCCCCGGACTTGATGCCTATGAATTAAAGAATCACGAAGAGATTACATTGCGTCTAGTACTACCAAGCGTTCAGATGATTATGTTTCTAACTACAGTCAAGGCATCTTCAGACCAGAAAAACCTTGAGATTATTGATAGCGTTACCACTGATGACAAACCGCTGATTGTCGTACAAAATATGATTGATTCCATAAACCCCAAAGAAAGCATTCGAGGAATAGAAAAAAACCAGGAAGAAGTAAGGCGGGAACATTTTGATCGAGTCACAAGGCTACTTGGCAAGGCGGAGAAAAAATCGGTAAAAAATGCACCCGTCATACAAGTCTCTGCAAAAAATGCATTAAATGGCGACTGGAATGGTTCCGGCTTGGCTCATCTTGAAAAGGGATTGAAACTACTACTGGAGAAGAATAAGCCCAGAGTCCTGACTCTGTTTAAATCACAGATTGCCTGCCGCTTGAAAGTCATTCGCGAAGGACTTGATGCGTCTGATGAAAAAGAGCAAATTTATGAAAATAATTTACAAAAGCTTAAGCAAATAGAAGATAAACTTAAAAGAGATGAAAATTATTTTGATCAAAAAAGGGAAACCATTGATGAAATCATTGAGGGAATATCTAGCGAAGCATGGAATTTAATCGAAAGAATTCATCGATACTATATGGAAAATGCTCGAGATATTTCGCAAGATAATTACGATATAACAACAAAAACAATAGGAGACACGGTTTACAGGAAGTTGAAGAACTGGGATAATAATTTCAAACAGGAACAAGATAGAATTAAGCAAGCGATGGAAGATTCATTTTTGCAATTGAATACTCTGATGAAAAATATAGAGAAACTCTTAAAAGATTTATGTGAAAATGACAAATTGAATTTACAGCAAATTGATATAATAAAACGTTCAGGAACAACTTATTTTTCTGCTAATATAGCTATCCCTATTAAACAAATATCGGAAAAGCATTGTGACCTAATCGAAATTCCGTGGTATCGCGGCGGCGGGGTAAGAAGATGTTGGGGAAGTTTATTTGGCAGCGATGCAGGATATGACAAAAACGAATATGATGTAACAGTTGATTATATTGACATCCAAAAGATGCTTTTCAACATGCTCAATAAGTTAAGAGAATGGAGAACCTGCTTAGGGGATAAGTTGCAGGAATTTGCCGATAATACGCTATACAGCTTTAAGAAAATGAATAAAGAATTGACTGGTCAAGTAAACAGCCTGGAAAAAACCAGAACTGTGGTAATTGAACACGAAATACGTGATCGTGTTTTGCATATGATCGATGTATTTATCGGACACGATAAGATCAATAACGAGTCTTGCGAGGCTATCACTAACCCAACAGAAGTGTTCCTCGCTGATCCTGAAAATTTAAAACAGACTGAACAGGATTGCAATGCGCTTAGTCTGGCGTTATATCGTTTATCGAAAATAGTCAGCTTCAAGCGGCTTTATAATGCTAGAGACGTGATCTTGAAAGACGCCGGATCATCTGATTGCAAAACGTTGGTGCTCTGGGGATGGGATTCAAACTATCTTAATATTTTAGTCGCGTCACAAAATGGAGACCTAAGCAGTAATTCTGCTGGATAAAAAATCACAAGAGTTCATTTTAAGATTGCTTAATAACTTAAAA
>CAIYTJ010000461.1 GCA_903929065.1 uncultured Bacteroidales bacterium
ACCATATTTATCTTTTAATTCCTGAAAATAGCGGTCATTATAATCAACAGCCCCTTTGTCATCAGTAACATGCAGCTTTACTGCAAAAAAGGCCGATGTTAGAAAAAACCCGATCAGGGCAAAAATAATGATAAAACTTAATCCAAAATACCTGAATAATTTGCGATAAATGCTTTGCGTTGAACCTATTTTCATGAATCCAAAATCAATTTTAAAATTTGGACGAAATTAGTTCATAGCGATTATTTTTATTCAAAAAATCTTCAATTTCTTTAAAACCAACCAAATAAATAATGTAAAAGTTACAAACACAACCAGAATCTTCAATCCCAAACAAATATTTCAACTTTGAGAAAATAATCAATCCACCCATTCCGGTTCTTATTCAAGGATAAAAATAAAACCGGACAGCCATTGCCTACATCTGCCACCCATATTACTCGAGCCATTTCTCCAACGTCTTCATGACTTTCTTCCGTTGATATTCTGGCAGCGTCCCGATCCGGGTACGATGACTTCCTCCAGGTTGAATGATTCTAAGAATCTTTTTATTCCCTTTCGCATCGGCTGCCGAAGCGGTCCAGGGGTCGCTTCCTCCGTAAATGAGCAAAATCTTCTGGGCATCTTTTTTAAGATATTCTTTTACGAGCAGACTCATTGCCGGGTCGTATGAAAGCTCAGTCTTTGCCGGCATAAACAATTTCCGTATATAATCATGGGTATCAGTTAATTCCATTAATCCATGGAACGGTTCAGGATTATATCCGTAATAACCTAACTGTTTTAAAGCCTGCACAAAAAACGGGAAAGTCGGTTTGCCGCTCTCGATATCAAAATAATCAGGCGGACAAATTTTAATCAGATAATTAAAAAGAGCTGGATCAGCAGCAGTTGTTTCAGGAATTTCTTTCACCGATCTCCCCCATTGCCAGAAAGAAAACGCAAATTCGAGGATACAATAGTCATAAATTGTGCTTTCGCTGGCTTTGAATGTATATTTCTTGTCGGTGCAGTACTTGTCAAAGAGCGGCATTAATTGCTGCTTCCTTTTCAGTAATTCGACCTGACAATGGGCAATTTTTCGGCGGGCTGAAGCTGTTCCTGCTTTATGCCTGATGAATAAATCATGTCGTTTCTCCTCTGTCGAAAAATTAAGTGGTGCTACGTATGGCACCGATATTTCAACGTCATTTGGATAGAGTGCCCGATGATAGAGAACAGTCTCCCCACCTTTGCTAATGCCGGTACTGATCCATTTTTTAGTATATAGAAGTTTAAAAAGGGTAACCAGATGATGATGGTCGGCTGCTGCATTTTCAACAGTCAGGTACTTCCAATCGATTGAATCGGGAATAGATTTTCCAAAGAACCGGTGCTCTGCAAATAATTGATTCGCATTCAGCAACGGACAAAGTTCGTTCAGGTATTTCGTGTTAGCTCCATAATCTCCCCCATACCCTTCAGTAATAAATACAACCGGGCGGTCAAAATCGAGATTGGAAAGAACCACCCGTTGAGCGAAGCTCCCCAATGCCGGGTGCTGGTGATCGAGAGGCTGCTTAACTTTAATTATCAAGGCTTCTTTAAAAAAGGGATTTGGCTCCATTTTTTCCACTGAAATAATATCAGGCAAACTTTTAATCCGCTCAATAAGCGTCTGCGAAAATGCAATTTGCCATGTAATAAAAAGAATTACAGACAGTAATGAAGCTTTTAGAAATTTATTCATACAATAATTAAAATTTGTCAAATTCCGACCTGATTTTGAGAAGGACAAAAATAACGATATAATTTTTGGTTAGTTACATGGTTTGCAGAAAATCATCTATTTCTACCGCGCTTGTGCGGATTTGCAATCAGCGCATTCAGACTTTGGATCAGCAATCCATTTTATTGGATCAGTTTTAAAAGTTGTGGGAAACAAATTCTTAAATAAATAAGAACGGCTTAATATCGTATTTCTTGAATATAAACCTTTCAAACAGATTGCGTTCGCGGACATTTAATCTGAGGCATACTCAACCTTAAAGAAAGATTGCTTCGTCACATTCAATAAATCACGTTCCTATCGGAACAGTAAATAAGTCATGTTCCTC
>CAIYTJ010000462.1 GCA_903929065.1 uncultured Bacteroidales bacterium
GACCACATTAAAAGATTGTCACTGACTTCACTGAAGCAAGTGACATATGTCTCCTGTTTCCTTTGTTCAAATAATTCTATAAGATGATCGTTATCAAAGCCCCCCTTATTAAGTCGAACTTGTCTTTTAAATTTTTCAATTTCTGCTCTGGTAAGTACTTCTCCGTGTTTTTTTAGAATTTCAAGCTGGTGATTCGCCGACAATTTTCTATCGACTAAATTGCTATGAAACTCAAATGGATCATTAAAATTTTGTGGATGAGTGAACTTGAGGGTACTATTCGTTAGAATACTCCCTAGCCCTTCCAAATCGACATATTTAAAAATAGTTTTTTTTAGGCACATTTCTATTATAGTCTATAAATCAACAGGATGCTTGATGAATCCAATAGAATCAGTAAATCCTAATTGTTTATTATGTAAATTCAACAAATTTAAATCTAAAAACTTACCATTATGAGCTATGCTACAAATAAACAAAGTGTAATTAATTTTTTTGATTTTTATGTACTCAAGTACATTGTGACAGACTTGAAAGTTCTTGACAAAATATCTGCGGATGAAAAAGGAGAAGGTGGATGTACAATTCCTCAGGCAGTATCAACATTTGCTGCTTTGGATTTGATAGGATATTTAACAAGTTCCCAAACCCCGCCTCCGATAGGTATGCATTTTCAAGAAGTACTGCAAGATCCAGCATACTTTCCAGAGTTCATACTTCTCGCTAATCAAGAGAAATTTTTAAACTCTTTTCGGGATGATTTTAGAAGTACAATGGCTCATAGATTTCTGTTGATCCAATATGATATTCATAAATCTGCATCAGAAACGCTTTTGTCTGAGTATGCAGGTCGGCACATATTTAATGTTTCATATTTTACCAAGCTTGTAATTACGGCTATAGAGAAAATATATTCACTTATTCAATCTGACCAGTTTATAATTAACGGATGCGCAAAGGATGAATCAGTTGAAAAAATTAAAATACGGATTGATGATTTAAAACACCACGCAAGTAAACATTACAAATTATTGGAAGGTCTCCCTTCATTAACTTCTACTCCCGAAACGACTCGATCACCAAGCAATTTGTAATTAAAAAATATATTTTCCTCAGTGAAATCAGAAAACGTTCTCCTTTCTATCATACTAGCTTGAACGACAATTTCAACGTTTAGAAAACTGAAAAGTACAGGTGGATTTTGTTACAACTACCAGGGTTCTTTCCCAGAATACATAATAATACATTCCGGGGAAAGTTATCATTTATGATCACGACTAATGGTCTATGTGTGTGAAAATATTTTGAGTTGTAGGTTCAAGTGAATGAGCAATCTCTGATCCGGAAATATTATTACACCACTATTTTAAACCTCATCGCTCAACTTGGAATCAAAATCCACGAGTTCCGCGAGCGAAATTTTCAGTGCAGTGCATATTTTGTACATAGTTAATAGAGTCGGGTTGGTTCGTCCGGCTTCAATTCGTGCCATATTCGATTTCTCGATATTGCACATTTCCGCAAGATTCTGTTGAGAAATGTTCCTTTCCTCTCTCAGTTTGCGGATACGATTACCCAAAATCTTTGATAATTCAGCAGAAGTCATTCATTGACCATTTAGCCAACGAATATTTTATTTTAAATCAACTAACTGGTTATCATATATGATCACTTTTTCATTACATTTGGGTTTGAAATTGTTTTATGAATTTCAAAAAGACC
>CAIYTJ010000463.1 GCA_903929065.1 uncultured Bacteroidales bacterium
AACGCAAATTCTGTTTGATTTTTTACAGAATAGTACAGCAACCGCAACAATGGCAACGAATGCAACCGGAATAGTACAAAAATCAGTCTGTAGATACAAACGCTCACTTGAAAAAATGGGTTTACTTTATGTAATTGATAAAAAACCGTGTGCAATTACAGGACTGAAAGCACAGTACATTACAACTAATCCGTTTTTATTTCCAAAGTTAGATAAACAACTTTCATTATTTGAGAAAGGATGTGAATTATGACACAGTACACAGATATAACGCCACTTGTTGCAAGTGAATTAAAGGAAAAAAACATATTTCCTTCGCATGGATTGCCGACAGCGATATTAAAATACGCTAAAAACATTTCCGAAGTGTACGGAATACCTTTGGAAATGGCTTCGATGCCGATGTTGGTTGCGTGTGGTTCGGTACTTCAAAAAAAGATTTGGTTGGAAACTGGAAAATATAAGAATTACCCTCAATTCTATTTAGTAATAAACACACCTTCGGGAGTGGGCAAAAACAGAACCACTAAAAAGAGCTTTTGCACCTTTGCAAATAATTGACCGTGTAAATTTTGAAATTTACTGTAATGACTTAAAGGAGTGGAAGGCGAAATGTAAACTTTGCAAGTCACACAAACCGCCACTTGAAGAGCCGACAAGACCATTCTATAAACAGTTACTTTGTGATGACACCACACCCGAAGCATTAACCGATATTCTGTATAATAACGAGGGTTGCGGTACTATATTTTCCGAAGAGTTATCCGGCTGGTTCGGTAACTTTGGAAGGTATGCCAAAAGTAGTGAAGCACAAATGTATTTGCAGTATTTCGACAATACAGACAAGACCATTAACCGCAAAGAAGAGATTAAACGTATCAAAGAGCCGTTTTTAAATGTAATTGGTACAATACAGCCAAAAGTACTACAAACAACCATAAACAGCGAGGAAATGCAGAAATGTGGGCTTGCAAGTCGATTTCTAAACGTCACTTGTTTGGATGTTGAAAGGGCGTATAAAAATGATTTGTTACCCGATGAAAATTTAGCAAATGAATATCAGTATTTAATTAATCATTTAGCTGGTATTAATGACAGATTTCCGCTTGAATTGACACCCGATGCAAAAGAGTTATTTAAGAATTTTGGCGATTATTTAACGGATATAATTCGAAGCTCAAAGAATGAGTTTTTAAATAGCTCACTTTCAAAAATGGAAATACATTGTTTGCGGTTGGCGTTGGTTCTGCAGGTTATCAAATTGACAGAACCAAATAAGAGCGTGGAAGATGTGGGAGTTGATACAATGCAATATGCCATTGATTTATGCCACTACTTTATTGGAAATATACCATTGCCCGAAAAAACGGAACTCGCAAAGATGGAAGGTAGAACGTTTCAAGTCCTGGAGATGCTGAAAAAAGGTATTAAGCAAATTGATATTGCATCGGAATTAAACGTTTCACAGCAATATATCAGTACAATACGAAAAAAATACAAGCTAACTATTTGATAATGAGAGAGTACAACTAAATACAACCTAAATACAACTAAAAAACGCTTGTAACTTGTTGATAATGAGATAATACAACCAATACA
>CAIYTJ010000464.1 GCA_903929065.1 uncultured Bacteroidales bacterium
GGGTGATGCCGTTTTCCTGTGGTTTTTTACCGATAGCTATGGATGTTAATGTAGTGACTGTAAAACTGGCTTTAAGCGAAGTGACATTAAACCCGGTTTGAGGAATTATAACCGAAACAGTATGGTCGGTTTCGTTTATTGTTCCAAAAATGGTGTCTTTTACAAGTGTAGTATTTAATGTTTTTAGAAAATAAAAACTGAGAATCTTTTTTTCGCTGCTAATCGGATCTTTAACAGGATCCTGGCAACTTGTAACCGATGTTGTAAACACCACTAAAAGAATTATAGATGATATGAAATTTGGGAGTGACTTGATTATTTTCATTTTATAATAAATTTTACTGTTAATATATTATTTGGAGAATCGTGATTTACTGAACTTTAACGTCATTTGTAATGTACGACACATCCCTTGGAATCAAAGTAATAGCAAACTTGAACATAGGAAGTAATCCGGTTGGATCATTAAGTCCAATACCAATTTTATAGGTGCCGGAAGCTAATGTTGCCGGAATTTTAAACGATTCGGTAAATTTATAATTTCCCGGCAACCAATCGTTTGGACTACTTACGCCATCAGCTGTAAACTGAATATTTCCGATAGCATCATACAAGTAGAACCTTAAAACGTATTTGTCATAAATTTTGGCTACACCTTTATTCGTAATATCCAGATTGATACTGAAAGTTGAATCTTTTTTTGCCAGATTGCTGTTTGAAATGCTGTTCAAAACAATTCGTGCTCCGGCAATTTTTGCCAGGTTCTGAAGAATTGGCATTTTATCATCCGGTACCGTTCCGATATTGTCATTAATAACAGATACATGATTATTAATCATAAAATTTACAGAATTTTCAAACGACCAGCCTTTGGTAAGCATATCGCTGTAATTAGTCCACCATTCAAAAACAACCGGTGCTTTTTTCCATTGATCTGCCATGCCAACAGCAGCTGCATAGCGTGTTGAACCGGCCCATTGTTGTTCCAATGTTGGCGAACCAACGCCATCGCGCCGTAATCCAATTCCAAAAGTCAACGCATAAGGTAACGTTTTATCATCATCAGTCATAAAAACCAACTTTTTATTTGGAAAGGCAGCTACATACATGTCCACAAATTTCTTTCGTACATCTACCGAAACCGACGGTGAATAATCGGCATGCCATTCGCCCCAATTACCATAAGAACCAATATCAACAATATTTACCTGAGGTACATTCCGGTATTTATCTCCCAATGCTTTCAAAAATTCTGCATGCCGTGTTAGAAAAATCGGGTCGTCATAAATCGGGTCAATTCTTGGAATTAGAGCACCGCCTTGTGCCGAATTGGGTATAGTTATCGTATATTCAGTTCCTTTACAACCTTCGTCAAAAAGCCATTTTGGCGAACAATAATATCCGGGACTGTGAGCACTGCAACACATTATACGTAAGCCAATAGAACCACCATTTTTTACATCTAAATTTTTTATGGCATTATCAATCACCGACCAATCATATACAGCCGGTTGAGGTTCAAGTTGTTCCCACTGCAACCTCAAATACGTGATAGTGCTTGAAAAACGTGTACTACTCAAAAAACCTTGCCCCGGATTTTGAACAATGCCTGTAGCTTCAGTGAAGGTTTTTGTAACAACTTTCTGTGTAAATACCGAATCTGGTGGATTTACGGGAGTACACATCACCAGCAATGGTATGCAGAAAAAAGGTAACATTCTAAAAGATTTAATAAGTTTCATAAATCAATTTTTATATCAAGGTTGAGAATCAATTTTTTTTTTCAGGTAGTTCTAAAAAACTTCCGTTCTTATAAAATCTTTTAGAACTAACCCTATTCAAATAAACAACATAATTTCAGTTACTTCCAACTATCAGTTTGTCCTGTAACAGGAGCTTTCAAAACAGAGTATTGTGAAATAGGACAAAAATACATTTGTGGAGAAAACACCCGATCTTCAACTTTAAATCGTGAAGGTGTCAGCACAGTACCGCTTTTGATAATGGATATTCCATAAATCGGAGCGTTGAATAATTCTACACCTCTGTTCCAGCGACGAACATCCCAAAACCTGTGTTCTTCAAAAGCAAATTCCACACGGCATTCGTTCTGAATCCTTGCACGCATTTGTTCTTTTGTCCAATTGAGTGATACATCCAAATTTCCTGCAGTTCCTAAACTTCTTACTCTAACCTGACTGAGCCGTTGATAAACTGTAGCATCAGGTGTGTTTAGGTATTCATTTTGGGCTTCTGCATAATTCAACAATGCTTCGGCATAACGATAAAGTATCCAGGCACGGGGTTTCATGGCAGTTCCAAGGTCTAGGTTGATTTCAGGAAGAACAAATTTCTTCAGATAGTAACCTGTTTTGGTATAGTCAATTGTTTTATTGAGTCCATCCAATCCACCAACAAAAGTTTCAACTTTACGCGTTTTAAAAGTAACACCATTGTAAAGAACGGTTTGTGCAAGGCGTGGATCACGATCTGTTGAATACATTTTTGCTTCATGTGATGGATCAGCAGGATTGTACGGAACAAAAATTCCATTGACTTTAATTTCAAAAGCATCTACAAGGTTTTGAGTTGGATTAGTATGCCCCTGTCCTTTTGAATATCCGTTTGGAACATTGCTGAACTCAATATCATTCCGGTTATAATACTTGCCCGGCATGATGATTTCTTTGTCGAAAGGTGTCGAAAAAGGAGTGGCAAAATTTGCATTCAAAACGTAAATATTCCCATTAGTTTCACTTAAATCAATAACAGCCTTAGCTGCTTCAGCTGCCAAACGCCATTTTTCCTTATCATTGGTTGGATTATTCAATGGACTGGCTGCATAAAGCAAGGTTCTCGATTTCAGCATTAAAGCAGCTCCTTTGGTTGCATGACCTTTTGAACCGTCGGAATAAACCAATGGAAGAACCGCTGCTGCCTTATCACACCATTTCACAATTGAATCAACCACAGTAGCATAAGGAGTGCGGGGTATGTCAAGTAAGGCTGTATCCGGTGCTAGAATTGATGTAACCATGGGTACATTTCCATACCGTTTAATCAATTCAGAGTAGAATAATGCTTCAAGAAAAACCGTTTCTGCTTTTAAGCGTTCACGCAATTGAGAGTTTTCAGTTGGTTTTCCATTGGCATCCAACACAATATTATTTGTAACAGTGGATCTGTCAATGTAATTGAAAAACAAGTAACATTTTCGGATTCCTTTGTATAAACGCGACCACTGATCATCAATAATTTTATTGGGGCTCCAAGCTCCATTAGTCATGTTATGAATATCTGACGAACCACTTGACTCCATAGCATCATCGGTAGCACAATCAAGCATGGCACTACCAATAATATTATACGAAAAATCGTTACGGGGCATGTAATTGTAAATACTGGTCTGTAAACCCATCATTAAACTGGGATCACGTAGTATTTGGGAATCAGACAAAGTGTCGTCAAACTGTTTATCTAAGAGTGAATCGCATGAACTAAGCGAGATAATCGCAGTTAGTAAGAGATATTTTAATAATTTTATGGATTTCATATTCGTTGAGTATTAAATAATAAGCATTAGAAACTAACTGAAGCCCCAAAACTAAGGATTCTTGTTTTACCATAACTCCAGATAGGTGCCCCAGGATATTCCGGATCTCCGATTTTTGCTTCATCGTAAAGGAGTGCCAAATTATAACCGTTACAGAAAAGTCGGATGTTTTCTAATTTGATAGCTTTCATCCATGCTTTTGGCAATGAATAACCAATTTCGATATTTTTTAGTCGAATAAAGTCTGCTGCTTTAATATTTTGAGTCGAATTTTGAGTATTATTCGTTGAAGTTGCAGTCAACAATCGTGGATAAATTGCAGTACTTCTTGTATCGACAAGATCTCCATTTTGATCGGTATAGTTAGCCCATCGTTGATATGCCCCTACAGCTAATTTACCTCCGTTTGGAATAGCATTACTAAATTCAGCAGGAATATAAACTTCTCTATTGAAAAGACCAACAAACTGAACTCCAAGATCAAATCCTTTGTAGGAGATTTTGAAATTAGCCGAAGTAAATAAGTTTGGAATACCGGTTCCACCGAGTCTGGTTCTATCATTTGCATCAATAATACCATCGTTATTCAAATCTGCATATTTTACATCGCCAGGTCCGTAAGTTCCAAATTTCTGAACCGGACTGTTCGTCACATCGGCAGCGTCATAGAAGAAACCTAAACTTTTCAAACCCCATTCACCGAAACTAGGTTTACCGATACCTTGTTGGTTTGAAAATAATCCGTTTACTTCACCATTTTCAACTACCTGATTATCAGAAAATGTTGCATTCAATTCGACATTTAACTTGAAATCACCGATCTTCTCATTTACACCCAACACAGCTTCATAACCTTTGGAGTTTACTTTACCAATGTTAGTGTATGATAATGTTGAACCAAAAATATCTGGCAATTTATTCATAGGTGATGCCAACATATCAAAGCGGTTATCTGTGTAATAATCAAAGGAGAAATATATTTTTTTGAATAACCCACCCTCTATGCCAACATTAAACTGTTTTGATTTTTCCCATGTAAAAAATGGATTTCCTGCCTGAGATTCTATTGTGCCGCTAACTGATGAATAAGTAGTTCCAAATGGATAACCTTCGCCTGTAGTGTACTGAGTTTGATATAAATATCGTTGGGTTGAAACCTGACCATTATTACCAACCAATCCATACGAAGCGCGTAATTTTAATGCAGTCAGAACAGTGCTTTCTGACAGAAATGATTCTTTATGAGCATCCCATGCTCCAGAAACAGAATAGAAAAGTCCGAATCTGCTGCCAGGTGCATAATTGTCATTTCCGGAATAAGAAAGAGTTCCATTCAGAAAATACCTATTTAAGAATCCATAATTCACTGTTGCTCCGTAATTTAAATTGGTGTAAGGTGAATATCTTGGGATTGATTTCTGATCCAAATAGCTCATTAATTTTGCTTGAATAGAATGATCGCCAAAAGTCCGGTCATAATTAATAGAAGCCCATAATGAGGTGCTA
>CAIYTJ010000465.1 GCA_903929065.1 uncultured Bacteroidales bacterium
AGAAATGTTTGTTGAATTACGGAAACGTTATGATTTTATTATTGTAGATACCAGTCCGATTGGAATGGTTACCGATGCATATTCATTGGCTCATTTGTCTGATGTAAATCTATTCGTAGTTAGAAATTCAAAAACAAACAAAACCTTCTTCAAAAAACTAAGTGCTCAATTAAAAATTGACAATTTACCAAATATATATACGGTATTAAATGATGTTTTGGATGATGGCAGCCGCTATTCAAGATATAAACTTTATAAATATGCCTATCTATTTGGATATAGTTATGGCTATGCGAACAAAAAACGAAAAGGAGATGCAGACAAGTATTTGCATTATTATGAAGATGATTCTGAATTATAAAATTTGAAAATGAAATATTAAATGAAAAAAGTTGCATTAATTACCGGGATAACCGGACAGGATGGTGCTTATTTAGCCGAATTATTATTAAAAAAAGGATATGAAGTTCATGGCTTGAAACGCCGCTCGTCACTTTTCAATACTGATAGAATTGACCATTTATATCAGGATCCCCATGTTGATGAGAGGAATTTGATTTTACATTATGGTGATATGACGGATTCAATGAATCTGACTAGAATTATTCAGGAAACGCAACCGGATGAAATTTATAATCTAGCCGCAATGAGCCATGTAAAAGTGAGTTTCGATACCCCGGAATATACGGCCAATGCTGATGGAATTGGAACTTTACGGATTCTTGAAGCGGTTCGTTTGTTAAATATGACTAAAAAAACCCGTATTTATCAGGCTTCCACTTCAGAACTTTATGGTTTAGTACAGGAAATTCCACAGAAAGAAACCACTCCGTTTTATCCACGTTCACCATACGCTGTTGCAAAAATGTATGCTTACTGGATTACAGTAAATTACCGGGAAGCTTATGGACTTCATGCAAGCAATGGAATTTTGTTCAACCATGAATCTCCTTTGCGCGGTGAAACATTTGTTACACGCAAAATCACACGAGCTGCAGCCCGTATTGCCATGGGAATGCAAAGTAAATTGTTTCTTGGAAATCTTTCTTCACAACGTGACTGGGGCCATGCCAAAGATTACGTTCGAGCAATGTACCTCATTTTGCAACAGGATGAACCAAGCGATTATGTGATTGCAACAGGAATTACAACTGAAGTTCGTGAATTTGTGCGCATGGCTTTTGCCGAAATTGGAATAAATATTGTGTTTAAAGGCGAAGGAATTGACGAAAAAGGTTTTATAGGCACTATTGACGAGAAATTGTTCAATGAACAAGTTGGAGCAGAATTCATTCAAAATTTGCTGTCAATAAAAGAACCAATTGTTGAAGTAGATGCCAATTATTTCCGTCCAACAGAAGTTGAATTGCTGATTGGTGATGCTACAAAATCAAGAACAGTGCTGAACTGGATACCCGAATATGATTTGAAAGCACTGGTTGAAGACATGATGCGTTCCGATGTAAAACTCATGAAAAAAGAAACCTATCTGAAAGAAGGCGGTTTCAGAGTTTTGAATTATTTCGAGTAATTAATTTCCAATAATCAATGATGGATAAAAATTCAAAAATTTATATAGCAGGTCATCTTGGAATGGTTGGTTCTGCCATAAAAAGAAATCTGGAAGCCAAAGGATTCACCAATTTTGTAACCCGTTCACTGGAGGAACTTGATTTATTGAATGAACAAGCCGTGGCAAGCTTTTTTGAAAGCGAAAAACCGGAATATGTGGTTCTTGCAGCTGCAAAAGTTGGTGGAATTGTGGCAAATATGACTTACAGAGCCCAATTTATTTATGAAAACCTGATGATTCAGAATCATGTGATTCATCAAAGTTATGTTCACGGTGTAAAAAAACTGTTGTTTTTAGGATCATCGTGCATTTATCCACGTATGGCACAACAGCCGATACGCGAAGATTCATTACTAACGGGAATTCTCGAAGACACAAATGAACCTTATGCCATTGCCAAAATCGCCGGAATTAAAATGTGCGAGGCTTATCACCATCAATACGGTTGCAATTTCATTTCGATTATGCCAACCAATCTTTACGGGCAAAACGACAATTACGATTTGGAAAAATCGCATGTTTTGCCGGCTTTAATCCGGAAAATGTATCTTGGAAAATGTTTGATGGAAAATAACTGGGTCAATTTACGCAGCGATTTGAATAAACGTCCGATTGAAGGGGTCAATGGCTCTTTCAGCGATGATGTAGTAATGAAAGTTCTCAATAAATATGGCATTTCAGTTCAAAACGGGGAAGTTTCAATTACATTATGGGGAACAGGTTCACCTATGCGTGAATTTCTGCATGTTGACGATATGGCAGATTCGAGCGTTTATCTGTTGATGAATTACGATGCGCCTGACACGTTGCCTTCGCAGGTAAATGCCGGTTGGGGAGTTGACCAGACAATTAAAGAACTGTCGGAAATTGTCCGGAAAACAGTTGATTATAATGGCAAAATCATTTGGGATAGCAGTAAACCAGATGGCACTCCGCGCAAGCTTCTGGATGTTTCCAAATTAAACAGTCTGGGTTGGAAACCTTCGATTACGCTTGAAGAAGGAATCAGACGAGTTGTTTCGGTTTATATAAATGATTAAATTTTCTCAAAATAATTTATGAATATAGCAATCGTCGGTACCGGATATGTGGGATTGGTTTCAGGAACTTGTTTTGCTGAAATGGGTGTCAATGTTACCTGTGTAGATGTTGACAAACACAAAATCGACAACCTGAATAAAGGCATTATTCCAATCTATGAACCAGGTTTGGAAGACATGGTACAACGGAATATTAAAGCTGAACGATTGCATTTTACAACCAATCTAACTGAAGTTCTGAATGATGTCCAGGTAATTTTCAGTGCAGTTGGTACGCCGCCCGATGCTGACGGAAGTGCCGATTTAAAAGTATGTGCTTGAAGTTGCCCGCACTATTGGACAAAACATGCAGCAATACGTATTGTTGGTCACAAAAAGCACAGTTCCGGTTGGGACTGCAGCTTTGGTAAGGCAAACTATTCAGGCTGAACTTGACAAACGCGGGATAGCGATTGAATTTGATGTGGCTTCTAATCCTGAATTTTTGAAGGAAGGTGATGCCATCAAAGACTTTATGAGCCC
>CAIYTJ010000466.1 GCA_903929065.1 uncultured Bacteroidales bacterium
ATAATTTCGGTTTCTATTTTACTGCTCAATTTGTGTTGGTATTATTCTTTTTAAAGCATTGATTATATGGAGTATACAATTTGTTATTATGGATTATTTCCAACTAAATACTTCAAACTACTGACTAATTAACCGCTGCAATCTTCGCACAACCGGCATGTTTAACTTCTACAATTTCTCCTCCGAAGCCTACTTTTCCGAATTCAATGCCAATACTAAGCAAAATACATACATTTTCGGTCATAAATTCCAGTAATTCCTCGTTCATTTTCAGCACGATGGTTTGTTCTTTCAGTACATTATCAGCAGGATACCAGTCCGTTACGTGCTCTACACATACTCCCTGCAGCAAATCCACTAACGGTTCAAAATTATAAAACAAATTTAGCGGATGATAAACCATATCCGAAACTGTTCCCATACCTACTATCAGTCGGAAATAAGGCAATCGCTGCACATTCAGTAAATCAGTGACTGTGTTGATACGCGGAAAAGTTACACTTGCTTCCAGCATATCGCGTTGGATATTACAAACCGGCAGTACCCGCAATACACTGTTTAAAGGATAATTACGACTAAAACTAAACCCTTCCAGGGCCTGACGGTATGTACTCAGATACAACCGGCGTTCGCCCTGCTTGCCCATCTGATCCATTTTCATCAGGTTTTTGCCAATACCGGTCCATACCGGTGACAGATTGAAATCGCACAACCGGTAGTTCTGACCAACAGCCTGACGCACCGCCCGAGCAAATTGTACACATGCTCCCCACTCCTGCTGGTGTTCGCGGAGTTTTTCGAACTCTGCTCCTTTTGCTATGCGTTGCTTACTTGGTCCGCCCTTGGTTCGCATAATTACTTTGTCACTTCCCACACGGGTATAAAACGTTACTCCTTTTATACTGCCAGTTACCTGCAGTGCCCCACGTACTATTGCCATATACCTAATTTACGATTTTATAATTTACGATTTACGATTGAAAGACAGCTTTCAGTTCTTTAATCCTGGCTCTTGGTTTTTCTATGAACAATGACGCAAAGGTAATAAATCCGAATAAACTATGCAATAAATATGTATATATTACGTACTTATTTCAGTTCATGTTATATTCATGAATGAACCGTGTAATAACCGTAATATAACCGTAAAAAATAATGCGTTAAATTGCACATGCACCCGAAAATAAGGCATATTGTAAACTCTATACGCTTTAAGCGTGGTGAAACGATTCCTCACTCCTACCCGAATATTGGACAAGTATGATTTTGAATTGAAAATCAAAAAATAATTGCTGTTTAAAGTTTTGGTGAAAGAAAAGATAACCAATAAGCTAAATAATGTACCAAAACCGATGGTTTGGAGCCCAAAAAAAAAGACTCCCACAATGAAACGGAACAAGTTGAAAAATCTAGATATATAAAGTTGGTGGTTTACTATTTGAATCCTGCCATCACTCGGCATATCTCAAACAAGTTTTTTCACAAAATTCTTGGCAGAACTTAGCAAAAATTAAACAAATTTAAATTTGAATTCATTTATACAAGAATTTGGCTTCACTTTATTTTGGTCAGAATTTTTGCATTCAGGTGATTTATAGGTGGAAAAGATAGTAATTATTTACTACATAAAAGTAGTTTAAACTATTTTCTCATACATTCCTGTATTTAATCTGAATTATATTCTTATTGAGAAACTCAATAACGTATTGGTTTTTAATGTTTTGTGTTTTTGGCACGTCTATTGAAATGCGCTTTCCGGAATACAATTCATTTTGGTGCACAAAAACGAATTTGTTTTCCATTAATGAATACTGAAATTGCAGGTATGATAAACCACATGATTTTCAACATGACTGCCGAACTATCATTTTACCGCGAAGGTGAATTGTTTCTCGGTTGTACACAAATCCGGCTTTTAAAACAAGTCGCGGTTGATGGTTCGATACATGCAGCAGCTAAAAATCTGAAAATGTCGTACCAACATGCCTGGCATATATTGGATAAGATGAATCAATTATCACCAATCCCAATAGTAATCAGGCAGAAGGGTGGCAAAGACGGTGGAGGTTGTAAAATCAGTCCGTACGGAATGAAACTTATCCGCACCTACGAAAAGAAGGTTGCCGATTTGATTCAGTTTCTGGCACAAAGTAACAGCGAATTAGAAAGCTGTTTTTTTTAGAATAGCGATATTCTTACAAATGAATATCGCTAAAAATTTAAAAGGCGTTGTTCTTTTTAGTTTATAACGACTCATTTATTTACAATTTATTCATTTACGATTTACAATTGGTGCATTTTAAATTCACTTTAAAAAATAAAA
>CAIYTJ010000467.1 GCA_903929065.1 uncultured Bacteroidales bacterium
AAAACATTACCATGGTTATAGGTTCTCCCTTACTCTCCTTATGCGCTATTCCAATACGGGTTAATCGTACTCCTATTGCTTCCCGTAATAACTACTTTGACCTGTACGGGTCAAACTGTTTGACATGCGCTGGTCAGATACTTTGACCTGTACTGGTCAAACTACCATATACGGGTTAAGTGACCTGTAGAGTTGGAACGAATGTACTGCTTCGAGGTTCTAATAGCGGTGTACCTTTGCCTGCATATTGCGTAACGTACTCTAAGCGGTAGGAACCGGGCTGTAAATCGGGAATCACAATCATAAGCCGGGCATTTTCGTTAGTAATCACATCGGTTGCAGGTACTTTGGTGCGTTCGCCGGTGGTTTCGTTGATAAAATAAACGCCCACATCGGAATGGCTGCCGACGAGTTTTAGATTTACACCAGTTATTTTGAGTGCATTGGAAGGTGTGAGCAGATTATTTTCAGAGCCTGTATGGTGGTCCAATACACACTCTATACCATACCTGGTGCCACTTATGTGGAGTATTTCGGCCTCGGTTTCCGCGGCCTTTTTCCGCAGTACGGAACCCTGAGTAAATTTATAGGTTACCGCATGCTTTTCTTTGTCGAACGTGTCGTGTTTCGAATTGAATGAACCCCTGATAGAAGCAGTGGCAGCAAAATAGCCGGTGTTGATGGCAAATCCGTTGGACAGCAATTCACCCATTTCTTCCAAAAACAGCCTGACATGATATTCCATGGCATCCGGGTTTACACCGGTTCCGGGTTTGCTGCAAAACGATTGGCAAATGTCTTTAATGCCTTTTGTTTGCTCTGTAATTATTTGCGCTTTGAAAGTGCCGGCGTTGTTTTTCAACAAATTGGGATACAGCACGGCTTTGATGGTGTGATGATTTTCTGCCATAATTCTTAGATTGGAGATTACAGATGCAAAGTTAAATAAGAATTTTAATTAAACGGTATTTCACGGAAAAAAACTTATCTTTGAATCAGGATTTATCGGAATATGACAAAGCACGCTTATTTACTTTTATTATTGATAGGATTGATTCCACTTTCAGTTTCGTCGCAAGGCAAACTCAAGGTGGAAGGCAGCCGTGTAGTGGTGGGCGAAACGTTGAATTATAAAGCGTCGTGGGGCTTTTTTACTATTGGAAGCGCTGTTACAAAGATCGATAAACAGCTCTTTAAGATTGGTCCGAATGTATGCTATAAAATTGATATCGCCGGACGAACCAACGGCATTGCGAAGCTATTTTACGTGCGTGACAGTTGGCAATCGTACATTGATACGGCCAATGTAACCACCTATCGCTCATCAAGAAGTATCCGCGAAGGGAAATATGAAATGGATGAATTAATTCATTTCGACCAGCCGAATAAAAAGGCCGAGGTAAAAGTGTGGGATAAGAAATCCAATTCATTTGTATTGAAGAAAATCTACGATACCCCCGAAAATATCCGTGATGTGGTGGCTGGTTTTATGGTTTTCCGTTTGGTCGATTTATCGAAATACAAAAAAGGGGAATTATTTACCGTAAACGGGTTTTACGAAGACGAAGGTTACAAAATAAATGTTATTTATGAAGGCATGGAAACCCTGAAAACTGAAAAAGGGAAAGTGCTGTGTTATAAAGTGAAACCGATTGTTCCCAAAAACCATGTATTCGATGGACGCGATGCAGTGGATGTATGGCTTTCGGCCAATAAATCAAAGACAATCGTTCGCATTCGCGCCCGAATGTTTGTGGGGAATGTGATGATTGAGTTGCAGTGAGAGAACCTTTTAATAGCTCATCAATTGACATTGAGTCCTCTGATGAGCTTTAAAAAATTGTTTATTTAATTTCTTCGTTTTTCTTGCAATCACCCTTACAACAATCTTTCTTTACAATAAACGTGGCAATAGTTAACAAAATGAAACTTGTTGCCATATGAATGTAGCTAATGTTATGCTCGACTCTGAAAGGTCTGATTCTGAACAACTGGGTTATAACTCCCAATACAATAAGACTTGCACCAACTGCTAATGAAATCCAGCCAACCCATTTTAAAATTTTCATGATACAATGATTTAATGTTTTACAATTAAGAAAATATATATATTCAAATTAGAAATTTTAAGCTGTTTGTGCTGCAAATTTTGTAAAACTATTTATCAGACACTTTTTTTCAGACAATTTTTCGACGATTAATCATATCAAAGTAGTTCTTTCAACGCTTTTACAAAACCAGTCACTTCCTCTTCTGTAGTATCAAACGAGCACATCCAACGTTGTTCGTGAGTCTGCGCATCCCATTCGTAGAAAGGATACTGAGACCTGAGTGGTTGAATTACTTCCACCGGAATAATCGCAAACACAGCATTTGCATCCACTTTTTGAGTGATTTTTACGTTGGGAAGATTTGAAACTTCTTTTGCAAGCAATTGTGCCATTCTATTGGCGTGTGAAGCCATTCGCAACCATAAATCATTATGCAGTAAGGCTGCAAACTGAGTGGCAATAAACCGGTTTTTGGAGAAAAGCTGGCCGGTTTGTTTGTGAAAGTAAGGAGCATTTGCTTTCAGTTCTTCATTGAAAATCAACACCGCTTCGCCAATCATCAGGCCGTTTTTTGTTCCCCCGAAACTCATAATATCAATGCCGCAGTCAACTGTAGCAGCTTTCAGACTTACTCCCAAAGCAGCCACGGCGTTCGAAATCCGTGCACCGTCCAAATGAACATACATGCCGTTAGCGTGAGCAAAGTCGCAAAGCGCTTTCAGCTCTGCTATCGAATAAACCGTTCCCAGCTCCGTACTTTGGCTGATTGAAATCACTTTTGGCTGTGTGTTGTGAACGTTCCCAATGCGGTTAAGCAGCGGTTTTATCATTTCGGGTGTCAGTTTTCCGTCTGATGTTTTAAGGGGCAAAAGCGAACAACCGATACTTTGAGTAGGTGCACCGCATTCGTCGGCAAGGATGTGAGCATATTCCGAACAAACCACCGCCTGAAAAGGCAACGTGCAGCATTTCAAACAAGTAACATTGGCACCAGTGCCGTTGAAAGTATAAAGAACTGTTACTTTTCCAAATTCTTTTTCGAAAAGCCGGTTGGTTTCTTCTGAAAATTGATCGTCACCATAGGAAATCTGGTGATTGGTGTTAGCACGTTGGATGGCTTCAAAGATTTCAGGATGAATGCCTGAATAGTTATCGCTTGCAAATGATTTCATTTTGTTAGAATCAAGATAATAGAAACAAGAATCAAGACAGCATTATTAAGATAAAAGACCAAGAACCAAAACTAACAAGTCTTGATTCTTGGTTCTAATATCTAATGTCTGATTTAAAATTTAAACTTATCGAAAAAACTTTTCGGTTTGGTCCCTTCTTCTTCAGCGGGAGCTTCTGAAACGGGAGTATATTCCGGACGGGGTGCAGCTTCGCCCTGTTCGCGTTTGATAAAGCTTACCACATCTTCCAACCCTTCAATAAATTTATCGAAATCTTCTTTGTATAAAAAGATTTTATGTTTTTCGTAAGTAACCTGTGCTTCTTCTTCGTAACCAACAACTTTCTTTTTGCTTTCGGTAATCGCCAGAAACAAATCTTCGTTACGACTTTTTTTGACATCTAAGTAATAAATCCGCTTTCCGGCTTCCAACCGTGTGTCACCAGTGCGCCACGGTTTTGCGCCCACTGCCAATCCGCGCGGCGATAAAGCTGGTCGGCGAGGCTGCGAATTTCCTGTTCGTCAGCCGTATCTGCAGCACAATAC
>CAIYTJ010000468.1 GCA_903929065.1 uncultured Bacteroidales bacterium
AGTTGCTCGGCCGTTATCAATTCCTGTGGCGGGCGGGAACAACTATAAATTCCCACTGCAACTGAAATGACAAACAAATTTCGGAGTAATAATCTTAACATGGTGCAAAGATAGAAAATTGATTTTCAATATGCAAGGGTCAGAAAAATCAAATTTTTTATAAAAAAAAACGGACTGCCATAAAGCAATCCAGTTTCAATAGTGGTATGCAGAACTTTTATATATCCGATTCTGGATTTTCCATGTCGAACCCAGGCAACCGAACATTGGAATGGTTGGGCATGTCAACTTATCAATTAAAAAAGCTATAGATAATAATTCCCAAAAAACTTGTAATAAGGATAATGATAAGTAATTTATCATCAATTTCATCGACCTCAGCATAGGTTGGATTTAAAATCGCCGGACGAAATGTTTTAATTATCCGGAAACAACATAAAGCTACAATAATGCCGATGGCTGCACCTCCCAACACATCAAGAGGATAATGAACACCTAAATAAATCCGGGAATAACAGGTCAGAATGGCCCAAATGAAAATTGAATACGTGTAAATTTGTCGTTTGAAAATAAGTGACGACAGCAGGGCAAAACCAACTGCATTGGAGGCATGTGACGAAGCAAATCCATACATTCCGCTTCTGTAACCATTAACCAGATGTATAAAACCGTCCAAACTTTCATCGTGCGAAGGTCTTACCCGCTGAACGAAATTTTTCAAAAATCCGGAAGCAATCTGATCGGAAATAACAATGCATAGTATCAAAGCAATAATTAGCCATACTGATTCTTTTTTCCAATTTTTTATAAGTATGTATAAAACACAGAGATATAATGGAATCCAAACCAATTTTTGGCTTACGGCAAACATGAAATTATCGAAAAACGGAGTGAAATGACCATTAATCAACAGAAGTAAACTTGTATCCCACCCTTTCAGCAGTTCGATTAAATCCATTCGTAAAATCCGGTTTTATATTCTTTCGATATTTTCCTGTTCCACCCAACCAATATTACCATTTCCCAGTTTTATTTCAGTCCAGTTGCCAAGTGTACTTTTTATTGAAACTTTAGTGCCTTCATGTAATTGAAATAATTCAGTGCCACTTTTATCGGGCGAACCTTTTACACTTACCACACCGCTCATAATGATGGCATCCCGGTGATTCAACAGTTGGTCTTTCCTGATCCCTGAGAAAACAAACGACAACAAACTGATTCCCAATACAATTCCGGCAAAATAAAAAGCGAGTTTTCTGATATGTCTTGATGATCCGAAAATGAAAATGAATATTAAAATTAGTGAGATTAGAAACATGCTCAAACTTATCCAGAACCATTGATTTGAATTAAATATTTTGACAAATCCATCTGCCCAACGTCCAATAAAAAATGATTGATTTTGGTAAACATTATCGACAACTTTTAATTGCGCAATTTCAAGGTTATACCGGGCATCATCAAAGGTTGGTAATAGCCTTAATGCTCTTTCGTAATTTAAGATTGAATGACCAATTTCATTGGATTTATAGTATGCATTTCCTAAATTAAAATACAATTCGGGTGCAACACCTTTAGTTGACAACACTTTCTCATAAAGTTTGGCAGCATCAGCATAGTTGCCATTTGAATAAAGACTGTTTGCCTGCTTAACATCGGCAGACTGAGCAATTGCCAGTGTACCAAAACTCAAAATGACTGACAAAATCAGAATTAAACGTTTCATATATTGTTCTTTATTATGAGTTTATTGCTTTTTGAAAATATCTTCCAGCGTACTGATTGCGTTGATAGTATCGTCATACAGATTTCCCATTTCCTGTTGTCCTGAGTTTGGTGCATACCGGGCAAATTCGCAGGTATTCAAAATCTGAATAAACTGATTTATAAGATTTTCATCAACGTGGATCAGTGCCAAACCTTCTTCAACACTTTCTTTGGTAAGTGAAGCAACTGGTATCGACATTTTATCGCTTAAATAAGTCCAGGTTGCTTTCAAAACTTCTTCGTAGAATGAATCTTTATTTCCTTCATTCAATAATTTCTGAGCTAATTTAAGTCGCTTTTGAGCCTGTTTGTTAGCCTTTTTATTTCTAACCAAACTTAAATTTGCATTATCTTTAGCTTGTTTGCGGAAGAAAATAAACAAAATCACGGCAACAATGAATGGTACCAATAACATTATCCAACTTATGAAAGTACCAAAGATGGGTTCTTCCTCTTTGGATATTATGAAATTATCTGTTTGTATAAAACGAATATCTTTACCCACTTGCTTAACATCTTGTTTATCAACATAGTTCCCGGCAACAACCGGGGTTTCATTACCGTCACCTTTTAAAACATTCAATTTATAAGCCGGTGTGCGTAAGGTTTTATACGCTTTTTCCTGTGTATCAAAATATGATATTTCAGCAGACGGAATTTCAAAATTTCCTGAATGACGTGGAATAAAGAGATATTCAATGGTTTTAGTTCCGGAAACACCTGTCGCTTCGGTTCTGAAGTTATTAGTTACTTTGGGATCATATAATTCAAAACCTTCGGGGAATTTTATTACCGGATTCTTGATAATCTTCATATTTCCGCTTCCGGCAATTGTCATTTTTAATGTAACTGCCTCATTTGCTTTAACCTGTGAAGTTGTTATATTCGAATTCAAATTGAAATGACCAACGGTTCCATTAAAAGAAGCAGGTTTATTTGCAGTCGGCAATGCATTTACATTAATTTTTACAGCCGGTGCAGTAACATATTTTGAAACATTGGTATATGAATCGAAGAAATCATCAAAAATACTTCTTTGTGACGCTTTATTTTGAATCCGAACAACCGCTTCAAAATTCCATTTATCTATCTGAATAACACCTGAATGCTGCGGATAAAGTAATACTTTATACAACACAAATGTTCCGTAATTTCTTCCATTATAATTCTCAAGAGCCATTTGTTTATTTGCAGGTTGATCAAGCTCCTGCTTCATGAATCCATTAAAATCAACTGTATTTTTTGGATTGCATTGAACCACGTCAACCAATGTATAAAGTTTATAGGTTACCAGAATTGCTTCTTGTTCGTAAACATTTGTTTTCGAGACTTCTGTTCGGATAAATAAGTTATCGCCCGAAATGGATGCTTGACTACCCTGATTCCCCTGACCTTTCGAAGCCGGTACATTGGCATCGGCCGGAAGTACTTTTATTGATACTCCATTCGAAGTAACTTTCTTTCCATCAACTGTTATACTTGCCGAAGGAATTGTAAAAGTTCCGGTTTTTTGTGCCTGAATGGTATAAGTATATGCAACGGATACCGATGAAGTACTTTTGCCATTTACATACTGAATACTTGAACTATGTGATTCGAACGGCCCTGCCAGCACATCAAAATTAGTAAACTCTGGCATACGTAAATCTTTACCATTTGCATTTATAGAAAAAACCAATTGAAATGGCTTATCAAGTGCAACAGCTGAAGGTGCTGATGCAGTAAACCTTACAGGTTCATCAGCTCTAGCGGCCAACGTACCTGCTATCAATATTGATAAAAGAAATATTATGCGTTTCATATTTTTTAGGGTTTTACTATCAATTGTCAACTAATAATTGCCAACTAATATATTACCAGTCTTTTTCTGCTTTTTTTGTCCCTCTTACAGGCTGTTTTTTTGCTTTATCCTGAGCATTCTTTTCATCTTGTTGTAATGCATCCAATATCTGCTGAGCATTCTCCTTGGTCATCTTTGGCTCTTTAGGTTGTGCTTGTTGAGGCTGTTCTTTTGGCTGTTGGTTCTGATCTTGTTTTTTCTGATCTTTATTATCTTTGTTTTTATCCTTATTTTTTTTCTGATTTTTCAATAGTTCCTGTGCATAAGCCAGATTGTAACGCGTATCATTATCTTTTGGATTATTTTTCAATGCTTTTTCGTAAGCTTTAATACTTTCTTCAATCTTATTATCAAAATAGATATCAATGACATTCTTCCTATCTTTAAAATTTAATTGTATAGTCTGACTATAGCTATAGTCTCTATAACAAACTTTAGGGCGTGTTCTATAAGGAAAACTTAAAATATTATTATAGCC